>JBKBRD010000272.1:0-4679 GCA_046292405.1 Allobosea sp.
CGTCCTCGCCCTCGGCAACGCCATCGTCGATGTCATCGCGACCGCGGAGGAAGATTTCCTCGCACGCCATGACCTCGCCAAGGGTTCGATGGCGCTGATCGACGAGGCGCGCGCCGAGCTGCTTTACTCCGCGATGGGCCCGGGCAAGGTGATCTCGGGCGGCTCCGCCGCCAACACCATCGCCGGCCTCGCCTCCTTCGGAGGCAAGGGCGGTTTCATCGGCAAGGTCAAGGGCGACGAGCTCGGCGCGATCTACCGCCACGACCTGACCTCGCTCGGCGTCGCCTTCGACACGCCGGCCGCCACGGAAGGCCCTGCGACGGCCCGCTCCTTCATCATCGTCACCCCCGATGGCGAGCGCACGATGAACACCTATCTCGGCGCCTGCCAGGGTCTGTCGGTTGCCGATGTCGACGAGCGCGCCGTCGCCAATGCCGACATCATCTATCTCGAAGGCTATCTCTGGGATCCGCCGGCAGCGAAGGAAGCCTTCCGCAAGGCCTCCGAGATCGCGCATCGTTCAGCTGGGCGCGTCGCCATCACCCTGTCCGATTCCTTCTGCGTCGATCGCTATCGCGACGAGTTCCTGGGGCTGATCCGCAACGGCCTGGTCGATATCGTCTTCGCCAACGAGCATGAGCTGAAGAGCCTGTACCAGACCGCCGATTTCGACGCCGCCCTGGCGGGGCTGACGGCGGAGAAGGTGCTGGCGGCCGTGACGCGCTCCGAGAAGGGCGCGCTCGCCATCACGCCCGACGGCATCGTCGCCGAGCCGGTCTTCCCCGTCGAGCGCATCGTCGACACCACCGGCGCCGGCGATCTCTTCGCCGCCGGCTTCCTCTTCGGCCTGACCTCGGGGCGCGACGTGCGCGACAGCCTGCGGCTCGGCGCGCTTGCCGCCGCCGAGATCATCAGCCATGTCGGCGCGCGGCCCGATGTCAGCCTGAAGGTGCTGGCCGGCAATGAGGGGCTGCTCTGAGAGCAGCCCGTGCGCGGCGGCCGGGGGCTCAGTCCGAGCTGAAGCCCTTGTCGCGCATATAGATGTTGCTGACGCCCTTGCACCAGTCGATCTTGAAATCTTTCGCGCCGTAATCGACCCATTGCAAGCGGAAGGGGACGACGCAGCTCCCCCTCATTGCTGTTCCAGTCCATCGCGACGAATTGCCGGCGCCGATCCGGCCGTTCAGCCAGTTGCGGCTCCAGCTGCCGTTCTGGAAGGTGTAGAAGCCGCTGATCACCCAGCCGTTGAGCGGTTGTGCAATTGGAACGCGTAGTCGCTGGCCTGCGTCATGGACGCGGCCAGCAGGAAAGCGAGAACCAAGATCAACGCTGTCTCATGAATGCCCCCAAAAGGTCGAGATGACCGGGGGGCAGCCTCGTAGCGTTCGGTCGGCCGGTTCGCAACCGTTCTCAGTACAGGCTCGCCTTCACCCGCGCCGGCAGGGCTGCGTCATAGGCTGCGCCGTCGAACGTCTCGAGCCCGGCGTCGCGGGCGGTGATGTCGTGCAGCATCGTCCCGGCGCTCGGCAGGCTGCCGGGCGCAGACCGCACGGCGGCGTTCCAGAGGTCGGCGCGGACCACGGCGCGCGAGCACTGGAAGTAAACCTGCGCGACATGGACGATGATGACGCTCGCCGGCGGCTTTCCAGCCATCGCCAGCGCCTCGCACAACCCAGGATCGCAGGATAGCGTCGCGGTGCCGTTCACGCGCAGCGTCTCGCCGTGACCGGGGATCAGGAAGAGCATTCCGATTCTCGGATCGGACAGGATATTCCTGAGCGAATCCAAGCGGTTATTGCCTTTTCGATCGGGAATCAGGAGCGTTTTCGCGTCCCGGACCGTGACGAAGCCCGGCTTATCCCCGCGCGGCGAACAATCCAGGCCGTCCGGACCGCTGGTCGCGAGCACCATAAAAGGCGAGGCGGCGATCAGCGCCGCGTAATTCTCATCGACATGGTCGATGGCCTTGGCGAGGGAGGCGGGCGCCGGCGGGTTGGGGTAGAGCCGCGCGAGCGCCTCAAGCGACGTGACGGGATGATCGGCCATGCGCAGCGCTCGCGAACCTTGCAGACGAAAAACAAACCTTCATCCTGAGCAGGCCCGCAGGGCCGTCTCGAAGGAGGCTCCAGATCGCGCGCGAACCGCCGTCCGCGCCGTCCGCTGGGAACCCGCTTCGCTCGCAGCGAATGAGAGCGCGCGAAAGCTGCCCCGCCGCCGATTCAACTCGCGATGCGCAGGCCCTTGCGCGCTTCCGTTGCGCTGGCGTTGCTGCGGCTCTTGGCCGCCTCCATGTCGAGGCTGACCATGAAGTCGGAGATGCGCGGCGCGATTTCCGAGCGGAAGCGCGAGCCGTTGAAGACGCCGTAATGGCCGACGCCCATCTGCAGATAATGCACCCGCTTGTCGTCGGGGATGTTCGAGCAGAGATCATGCGCGGCCTGCGTCTGGCCGACGCCGGAGATGTCGTCGTTCTCCCCCTCCACCGTCATCAGCGCGACGCGGCGGATGGCGGCGAGATCGACCGGCTTGTCGCGGTGTTTCATCGTTCCCGTCGGCAAAGCGTGCTCGACGAACACGGTCTCGACCGTCTGCAGATAGTATTCGGCGGTCAGATCCATCACCGCCAGATATTCGTCATAGAAATCGCGGTGCTTCTCGGCGGAATCGCCGTCGCCTTTGATCAGGTGCTTGAACATGTCGTAATGCGCGGTGACATGCCGGTCGAGATTCATCGCCATGAAGCCCGAGAGCTGCATGAAGCCGGGATAGACGTCGCGCATCGCGCCGGCATGCGGGAAGGGCACCTTGGTGATGCAGTTGCGGCGGAACCACTCGGTGCCGCGCTCCATCGCCAGCTGGTTGACCTGGGTCGGCGAGCGGCGCGTGTCGATCGGCCCGCCCATTAGCGTCATCGAGCGCGGCGCGGCCGGGTCGTTCTCGGCCTCCATCCGCGCGATCGCGGCCAGCACCGGCACGGAGGGCTGGCACACCGCCATGACATGCGTGTCGGGACCGAGCTTCTGCAGCATGGCGATGACGTAGTCGATATAGTCGTCGAGGTCGAAACGCCCGGCGACCATCGGCACCAGCCGGGCGTCGATCCAATCGGTGATGTAGACGTCATGACCGGGCAGGAAGGCTTCGACCGTGCCGCGCAGCAGCGTCGCGTAATGGCCCGACATCGGCGCGACCATCAGCACCTTCGGCTGCGGCTTGCGCCGGCCTTCGATCTTGCGGTCGAAATTGATCAGCCGGCAGAACGGCCGTTCCCACACCACCCGCTCCTCGACGGCGACCTTGACGCCGTTAATGGTGGTCTGCGGCAGGTCGAAGATCGGCTTGCCATAGCGACGCGTCGTGCGCTCGAACAGCTCGCAGGATGCAGCCACCGTGCGGCCGAGCGGCGTGTAGGTGAAAGGGTTCGCAGGGTTCTTGAAGGTGAGGTGCAGCGCGTCGGACCAGGTCCGGGCGGGGCTCACCATCATGTGAACGGCCTCATAGGCATGGTAGGCGAAAGACATGCTGGCCTTGTACATGCGAAATATCGTCCTTCCAGTGGCTGCGATACATATGGTGCGCCGCAGCAGCAGATGCACGTTAAGTCCAATTCTTTCTCATTCAATCAGGCAAAGGACTAAGATTTCACTCAGATGCTGATTTGTCACAGATTGTTGTTGCTCTCCGGGCCCGTCTCCGACGCGGCGCTCTCTCCATGAGCGCGCTGGATCTCGCCGGGCCGGCGATCGAGCGCTCCAGCCGCCATTTGCGGCTGGACACGCTGGTGCGCCTGCGCTGGCTCGCCATTTCCGGGCAGAGCCTGGCGGTGGCGGGGGTGCATTTCGGCCTCGGCTTCACGCTGCCTTTCGGCTGGTGCTTTGCTGTCATCGCGGTCTCCGCCTGGCTCAACATCGCTCTGCGCGTCCGGTTCCCGCTCAGCCATCGCCTGCGCGAGGGCGCAGCCTCCGCGCTGCTCGCCTTCGACATCGTCCAGCTCGCGGCGCTGCTGTATTTGACGGGCGGGCTGCAGAACCCGTTCTCCATCCTCTTTCTCGCGCCGGTAATGATCTCCGCCACCGCCCTGCCGCCGCAGCGCACGCTGCTGCTCGGCATGCTGGTCGTGGCCGTCGCGACGGCGCTGACGACGGTTCACCTGCCCCTGCCCTGGGCCGGAGAGCCGCGGCCGGTCCTGCCGCCCGCCTATCAGCTGGGAAACTGGACCGCCCTGGTCCTCGGCATCGCCTTCACCGCCGCCTATGCCAGGCGCGTCGCCAAGGAGGCGCGCGATCTCTCGGATGCGCTGACGGCGACGGAGCTGGTGCTGGCGCGCGAGCAGCATCTGTCGCAGCTCGATGGGCTGGCGGCGGCCGCGGCCCATGAACTCGGCACGCCGCTCGCCACCATCGCCCTGGTCGCGCGCGAATTGTCGCGGCTGGCCCCGGCCGAAGGCGAGATGGCGGAGGACATCGCCCTGCTGCGCGAGCAGGTCGAGCGCTGCCGCGGCATTCTCGGCAAGCTCACCTCGCTGCAGGACGATGACGGCAGCCCGCTCGACCGGCTGTCGCTGCGCCTGCTGATCGAGGAGGCGGCGGGGCCGCAGCGTCCCTTCGGCGTGCCCTTCGAGATCGTGATGCATGGCGACAAGCCCGAACCGGTCTGCCAGCGCAATCCCGGCATGATCT
>JBKBRD010000273.1:0-4675 GCA_046292405.1 Allobosea sp.
GGTGGTTCGCCTTCTTGGCGGTTACGCCGTCGCGGCGCGCCGCGACGCATTCGGCGCGAAAGCCGGCATCGTCCCGGAAATTGGTGAAGACGGTGTCGATCGCGTCGACCTGGGCGGCGGCCGCCGCAAACAAGGTCATCGCCCGGGCAAGCCGATAGGGGTCGGCGTAGGAGCCGTCGGTCAGCCGGTTGGTCTCCGCCCCGAGATCGGCGGAGAGATCCTCCGCGCCCCAGGTCAGCGCCTGCAGCCTGTGGGTGGCGCCGGCATAGCTGCCGAGCCCGAACACGCCCTTGCCGGTCTCAGTCGCGATCGGGATGATGCGCGTGCCGCCATCGGGCAGATCGTTCTCCGCCTCGCGCACGGCGATCTTGGCGCCGAGATGGCTGATGTCGACGCCGCCTTCCGCCTTGGGCAGCATGATCGCATCGGGCGCGCCCTGCATCACCGCATCGAGATCGGCATCGATCAGCCCGGTCGTCAGGGCGTTGACGCGCACGATCAGCAGCGGGCGCGTCGGACGCGCGCGGGCGGTCTTCAGGAAATCGAGGGTGACGGCGCGGGCCTGCGCCTTGGCGTCGAGCGCGACCGAATCCTCGAGATCGAGGATCAGCGCGTCGGCGCCGCTTTCCAGCCCCTTCTGCTGCTTCTTCTGGCTGTCGCCGGGTACGAACAGGAGCGAACGCATGTCAGACCGCCAGGGTTTGCGGGGCAGGGCGCCGGCGCATGAAGGCCTGGCGGCGGCACTGCGCCACCAGCGTGCCGTCCTGCTTATAGGCCTTGTGCTGAAACTCGACGATGCCGGCGTCGGGCCGCGAGCGCGATTCGCGCTTGGCGACGATCTCGGTGGTGCAGTTGATCGTGTCGCCCTCGAAGAGCGGGGCCGGGAAGGTCACGTCGGTCATGCCGAGATTGCCGATGGTGGTGCCGACCGTGGTGTCGTTGACGGAAATCCCGATCATCAGCCCGAGCGTGAACAGCGAATTCATCAGGGGCTGGCCCCATTCGGTCTCGGTGGCGCAGAAATGCGCGTCGATATGCAGCGGCTGGGGATTTAACGTCATGTTGGAGAACAGCATGTTGTCCATCTGGGTGACCGTGCGCGTCAGCCCGTGTTCGATCAGGGAGCCGACCTCGAAATCCTCGAAATACATCCCACCGCGCTTGTGACGCTTGATTTCGGCCATTGCACTCGCCTCCCTGCGGCTTCGGCGCCCTGCTTTGCGCCGCGACTCCCGAACTTAACGGTTCGCTTACCATAACCGGTCCAGTCTCCACAGGCGCTCCCGCATCCTTGCGGCAGGCTCGCGCATGAGAGACCCGATGTTCCTGTTCTCCACCCCGCAGAACCGCGAAGCACCGCAAGCCAGCCCGGTCGTCAGCGCCATCCGCGAGGGGGCGCAGAAGACGGGCGCCGGCTTCGACTATCTGCTGAAGACGGCGCAGCGCGAGTCGGCGCTCGAGCCCGACGCCAAGGCCAAGACCTCCAGCGCCACCGGGCTCTTCCAGTTCATCGAGCAGACCTGGCTGTCGATGGTCAAGCGCGAAGGCCCCAGGCAGGGTCTGGGCAGTTATGCCGAGGCGATCACCGAGACGGAGAGCGGCCGGCTGACGGTGGCCGACCCCGCCGCCCGCGACAAGATTCTCGAGCTGCGCAAGGATCCGCAGGTCGCCGCCGTCATGGCCGGCGCGCTGACCCAGCAGAACCGCGAGCAGCTGGCCTCGGCGCTCGGCCGCCAGCCGCATGCGGGCGAGCTCTACATGGCGCATGTGCTCGGCGCGCGCGGCGCCTCCGAGCTGATCCGCGCCGCCGGCAGCGATCCCGGGCGCGCGGCGGCCAGGGATTTTCCCGAAGCCGCCGCGGCCAATCGCTCGATCTTCTACGACAAGTCCGGCCGCGCACGCTCGGCGCAGGAGGTCTATGGCGTGCTGGCCGCAAGCCATGCGAACACGCAACTCGCGGCGACGACGACCGCCTCGGCGCCGACGCCGCTGCAAGGCGCCGCGCAAGCGGGCGCGCAGGCCGCCGACAAGCCGGCCGAGATTGCGGCGGCGCTTGCGCCCGGGCGGGCGAAGGGGCTGATCGGACTTTTCTCAACGGAAGGGTCGCGCGAGCCGGTGTCCAAGGCTGTCGCCAATCTCTGGACCACGCCGCGCGCCGGCGGCGCGCGCTACGCCTCGCTCGACGCCGCCGATCGCTATTTCCCGCGCCAGACCCAAAACGACGCGTCGCCGCCGCCGGCCGCGGGGGCTGTCGCCGCCCGTCCGGCCGAACCTGTGCGGCCGCAAGCCGAGGTTCATGCGCCGTTGCCGCCGGAGCGGCCGGTCAATCTGGCGCAGCCGGCGAGCGACCAGGCGCGTCTCACCGCGACAAAGACGCGCCGCGGGCCGCTCGATCTCTCCGCCTTCATGACGCAGCGGAGCGGCCGATGATCGTTCGCCGCTTCCTGCTCTGGGCCCGCACCGCCAATGCCGAGGCGCGGGCGGCCGGCAGCGCCGCGCTGGCGGGGGCCTATCTTCGCTCGGGCATGTCGGATGAGGACAGGCGCGAGGCCGAGACCGCGCTGATGGCGCTTGTCGACGATCCGTCGCCGCGGGTGCGGCGGGCGATCGCCGAGGAAATGGCGCCCTCGCCGCAGGCGCCGCGCGCCCTGATCCTGAGCCTGATCAACGATCCTGGCGACGTCGCGGCGCTGGTTCTCGCGCATTCGCCGTTGCTGACCGAGGCCGACCTCGTCGATGCCGCCGCCGTCGGCGACGCGCTCGCCCAGCGCGCCATCGCGCTGCGGCCGCATCTGCCGGCGGGCGTCGCCGCGGCGCTGGCCGAAGTGGGCGGGGAAGACGCGCTGGTGACGCTCGCCGGCAATCCGACCGCCGACATCCCCGAATTCTCGATGGAGCGCATGATCGAGCGCTGCGGCAGTTGCGGCGCGCTGCGCGAGGCGCTTCTGAGCCGCGCCGATCTGCCGGCCGGGTTGCGGCAGGTGATCGCGGCGAAAGTCTCCGACGCGCTGGCGAGCTTCGTCACCGGCTGCGGCTGGCTCAGCGTCGAACGCAGCACGCGGCTGGTGCGCGAATCCACCGAACGCGTCGCGGTGGCGCTGGCGGCGGGCGGCCATGACAGCGATGCGCCAGCCATCGTCGAGGTGTTGCGCGAGCATGGCCGCCTGACGCCGGGGCTGATGCTGCGCTCGCTGCTGAGCGGCGAACCGGCCTTGGCGGAGGCGGCTTTCGTCAGCCTGAGCGCCTTGCCCGAGGCGCGCGTGGCGGCGCTGCTGCGCGACCGCCGCGGCTCGGGGCTGAAGGCGCTCTATCGCAAGGCCGGACTGCCCGGCGCCGTGCAGCCTGCCTTCACGGCGGCCATCGCCGCGCTGAATGCGCGCGGCTTCGACAAGGGCGGC
Organism: Allobosea sp.; assembly: GCA_046292405.1. Classification (GTDB taxonomy): domain Bacteria; phylum Pseudomonadota; class Alphaproteobacteria; order Rhizobiales; family Beijerinckiaceae; genus Allobosea. The sequence goes on from JBKBRD010000273.1 coordinate 3,399, forward strand.
GTCGTCGCAGGGCTCGACCGCTCGATCCTGCGCGAGGTGCTGATCGCCTGCGAAAACCTGGAGAGCGCCGAGGCCAGCGCCATCATGGGGCTGCTCAGGCGCATGGACGCCGAGGCGGCCCGCGAGGAGGCGCGCGCCATGGCGGATTGCCTCGCCGACGACGCGGCCTTTGCGCTGCTGGTGGAAACCGACCCGTCGCTGCTGGTCGAACTCGAGATCGGCGATATCCGCAGGGCGGCGTGAGCGGTCGGGTCAGGCTCCAGGCATCGCGCAATCGCTGGCGGCTTATGCGGCCAAAACATCCGTCTTTGAAAAATCCTTGCCCTTGAACAGCAGCGGCTCCTGACTGGTGATGGAAAGGGCATACGAAAAGCAGTCACCGAAGTTGAGACCTGCCGCGTGGCGGCCCTTGCCGAACCGCCGCCAGGCGCGTCGCGCAAGGTCGAGTTGGTGGGAGTCGACGGGGACGATCTCGACGCCGGCCTTGTGCAGCCATAAGTCTAACTCGCTTCCACCAGCCTCGCCGAGCCGGCTTTCGATCACCATAGCCGCTTCGAGAACCGTCGCGGCCGAGATGAGCCGAATTGGATCGACCACGATTTTGTTTTCAAACTCAGCAGCTTCGGGCTCGTCAAAGGCGATCGCCGCGATGGCCGAAGTGTCGATGACCATCAGCGTGGCAAGCCATTTTCGTCGTAATCCAAAATTTCCTCGACTTTGCGCTCGTCCAGAACGGGCAGTGCGCTCCAGCGACGCCGGCTCGCTGCGAGGTCTTCAAGGAGCGACGCCTTGCTCGGCGCCCCGCCGACACGACGCAGGCGTTCTTCCAGAGCCACCCTCGTTGCGGTTGCGATGCTCTCGCCGGTTCGGTGAGCGAGGGCGCGGGCCAGCCGCTCTGTTTCCGGATCCTTGATGCTCAAGGCCATGGTCGGTATTCCCGTCTACGCATTCAACTTCAATCTACCTGGCGTTGTCGCGCTGACAAGCGATGGCGCTTCCGTGGTGCCAACCCTCCATCGCTCGCGATGTCGATCGCCTCGCCAGCGCGACCGCCGCCGCTCGCACCGCACCCTCAGTAACCGAACTGCTCGCGCAGGATGCGCTCGTCGAGGCTGTGGCCGGGGTCGTGCAGCATGACGAGGTCGATGCTGCGGTCGATGGCAATGGCGACCGAGACGACGTCGTCGATCTGGGTATGGTCGGCGACGGCGCTGACCGGGCGCTTTTCCGGCTCGAGCACCTCGATCGTGACATGGGCATGGTCGGGCAGAAGCGCG
>JBKBRD010000274.1:0-4642 GCA_046292405.1 Allobosea sp.
GCGATGTTCTCGGCCACAGTCATATGGGGGAACAGCGCGTAACTCTGAAAGACGATGCCGAGCCCGCGTTTGTTGGGCGCCACTGAGACGAGGTCGGCCCCGTCGAGCCGGATGTCGCCGTGGTCGACGGGGACGAATCCGGCGATCATCTGCAGCGTCGTGGTCTTTCCGCAGCCGGACGGGCCGAGCAGCGAGACGAACTCGCCCCGTTCGACCGAGAGGTTCAGGGCGTCGACGGCGGTGAAGCCGCCGAAGCGCTTGGTCAGGCCAGCGAGAACGAGATGCGACATGGGGTTCTTCGATCGTTTTTCGAGCGCTGGGATCTGACATCGCGACCGGGCTCGACCCGGCCGCTTCGCGCCGCCCCGAAAGATCTCGGCGCGTTCCAGACGTCACACGGCTGCGTCTGTCGCGAGCCGGTTCGGTCGCGACCTGCTCGGGGCGCCGTAGCTCGGCGCCCCGCAATCAGCTCAGGGCCTTACCGCTCGATTTCGCGGTTCCAGCGCCTTGTCCACTCTTCGCGCTTCGCGTTGGCGATGTCCCAATCGACCGCTTTCAGCGCCTTGACCTCGTCGCCATAGGGCAGTCCCTTCTGCTCATCCTTCGTCAGCGTGACCGTGACGTTGGCGGGGCCGAAGCCGGCGCCGGTGGCCATGACCTTCTGGATCGCGGGCGAGAGCATGAACTGGATGAAGGCATTGGCCTCGGCCGGGTTCTTGGAGCCCTCGATCGGGCAGGCGGCGACGCCGAGCGCGAAGCTGCCTTCCTTGGGATAGACGAAGGCGACCGGGAAGCCCGTGTCGGCGAAGGCCTTGACGCGGCCCGAACCCCAGACGCCCATTACGGCCTGGCCGTTCTGGAAGAGCTCGGTCATCTTCGCCGGTGACGGCTCATAGGCGATGATGTTGGGGTTGATCTCGTCCTTGAAGGTCTTGAAGCCCGGCTCGATGTTGCTTTCGCCGCCGCCGCCGATTTGCGCCATGGCGATCAGGGCGTGCAGGCCATAGGTGTTGTTGATCGGCGGGGTGACGATCTTCTTGCCGTAGGTCTTGGATTTCAGATCGTTCCAGGAGGTCGGCGCCGGCCATTTGTTCTCGGCGAAAATCTTGGTGTTGTAGAACAGCCCGGTGGCGACGAGCCCCAGCCCCACGCCCTTGTTGGACTTGAACTTCATCACCGGCGCCACGTCCTTGTAGACGGGGCCGTCGGTCAGCGTGCCGCAGAAGCCGAGCGCAACCGCCTGATAGGCCGGACCGTCGTCGACGATGGCGACGTCGATCTGCTGGTTGCCCTTCTGCGCCTGCAGCTTGGCCAGCGTGTCGGTGGAGTTGCCGGCGACATACTCGATCTTGACGTTGGCCTGCTTTTCGAAAAGCGGAATGACGTCCTTGCGCATCGTCTGCTCGTAGGAGCCGCCATAGCCTGCGACATACATCGTCTTCTGCTGCGCCAGGGCCGCGGTGCCGGCGCTCAGCGCCGTCGTGGTCATCAGCAGTCCTACCCAAGAGAATTTCATAGGCCCCTCCTCGTTTGCGAGTGATCCGGGCAAGGTCTGCGACAGATTGTCATTGGTCAAATCGAATAATTCGCGCAATCCATACGCGAATGTTATGGGTAAAAAGTCACAGGCGATCAGCGATGCTCAATCCCCGTCAGATCGAAGCTTTTCGCACCGTCATCGTCACCGGCGGGGTCACATCCGCCGCCAAGGCCCTGCATATCAGCCAGCCGGCCGTGACCCGATTGATCCATGATCTGCAATATGTGCTCGGGCTGACGCTGTTCGAGCGGCGCGGAACGCGGCTGGTGCCGACCAATGAGGCGCTCTCGTTATACCGCGAGGTCGAGCGGCAGTTCGTCGGCCTCGAGCAGATCCAGAATGCCGCCCGCAATCTGCGCGAGGGGCTGTCGGGCAGCCTGCGCATTGCGGCTCTGCCGACGTTCAACGTCGGATTCCTGCCGCGCCTGGTCGCGGCCTATATGAAGGACAAGCCCGGACTCGACATCGCGATCTATGGCAGCATCTCGTCGCAAGTCGTCGATTGGGTCGCCACCGGATTTTGCGACATCGGCTTCGCTCATTATCCGCTCGACTTCCCGAATATCGACATCGAGGCGCTGCCTGCGGTGCCCGCCGTCGCAGTGCTGCCGCTCGGGCATAGGCTCGCGCGCAAGCCCGTGCTCGAACCGGCCGATTTCGTCGACGAGCCCTTCGTGTCCCTGTCGGGATCGACCCAATGGCGCTATCGGACCGATGCCCTGTTCGCAGCGGCCAAGATCACGCGGCAGATGCGGGTGGAGACGCCGCTGTCGATGATCGCCTGCGCCCTGGTCGCGTCCGGCGCCGGCATCAGCATCGTCGATCCCTACACCGCTGTGGAGTATCGGGGGCGCGGCATCGTGGTGCGGCCATTCCAACCGACGGTCCATTACGAAATCGGCGTCGTCTGGTCTGCGGGCCGCTTCCGCTCGCCCTTGGCGCTCGGTTTTGTGGAGATTGTGAGGGCCGCGATCCAGGCGTTCAACGAGAGTGAAGACTACGCTCAAGGAAGCGTGTCGCAGTCCTGAAGGTCGGCTTCTCGGTCGCCTGTCGACGACCGAGAAGCCGCGCGCATGTCAGGCCGCCTATCGCCTGATTGGCTCAATCCGTTGCGCCGCACTGGCGAAGCGATCGCCGGCGCCGCCGCCATCCCGTTGGCGCCAGGCGCCGCCAGCGATCGGCCAGTCCCGCAGGAAGTCGCGATGCCCCGGCTTCCCGTCCGCATGGTCTCTGCAGGACGCGGCGGCAGGCCAGCTCTTTCGGAACCGTCGTGAACGCTGGGAATTGTCCCAGGCAATTCCGCACAGACGATTCCGTCCATGGAGCATGGCTATGAGCACGACATTGTCGTCCCTGCACACAGCGATCATCGATGCCCGCGAAGGCTACGGCAAGGCGATCGAAAAAGCGGAGGATCCGGCGGTTCGCGAGCGGCTTCGCGCCGTCGACCGGCTGCACGAGGCGGCGCATGCGGACGTCCATCGGATCCTGTCCGCGCAGGGGGAGCTCGCTGACGACGACGCCTCGCTGATGGGTACCGTCCACAAGGCGGTGGTGACCGCGAGATCGGCCATACTGGGTCTCGACGAAGCTTCGCTGTCCGCCTTCGCGAGCGGTGAGGACAATAACCTGCAGGCTTACGACGAGGCCATCGCGCAGCTGGCCGATCCCCACGACAAAGCCATCCTCCAGAAGCATCGCGATGCGCTCGCCTTAGAGGTCGCGCAGATGAAGCGTCAGGCCAGTTAGCCGCCGTTCGCGCTCGAGGCTGGCCGGCGCTGAAACGTCCATTGTGCTCGAGGCGCGCCGCGCTGGACGAGGGGCGTCCGGCGCTGAGCATCGTTCTCGGATATCGACCGCCGGCGGGCGGGCGGAGCGCATGGCCCGGCAACGTTCTGGTTGGGCCGCTTTTCCTCAGCCAATTGATCGACATCAACGACAGGCCAAGGATGTTTGCGATCGTTCGGCAGGCCGTGACGGGCAGGGTGAGGCATCGGGCCGAGCCGGCGCCGGCGTAACGGCCTGAATTGGCGCTCGGACTGGCTCGGCCCGGACGGCCAACATGTCCCAGCGACCGGTCCCAGCCAACGCGTCGCTGACGACGAGAGCAGGCTGAGCAGAATGTCGATGTCGGCTGCTCCAACCCATCGCAATCTCCTTCGCCGTTTCGTCCGTCTGGCGTTCGGTTTCTGGGCAGGCCCGACGCGGCGGCGGGCCTGGATGCTGTCGCTCGGCTTCCTGGCCTGCCTCGTCGCCAATATGCTGGTCGCGGTCGGGTTCAACCAGTGGAACAAGTTCTTCTTCGACGCGCTGCAACTCGGCGACCGAGAGGCTTTGCGAAGCAGCGTGGCTTTCATTCTGCTGCTCGCGCTCGGTGCGGCCGTGTCTTCGACGGCTGGAATCCAGACGCGGATGCGGCTTCAGTTGCAATGGCGGTCCTGGCTGACCGAGACCTTGACCATCACTTGGGTCCACAACCGTCCTGTCGAGCAAGGCGGCTTGATGCGGACCATCGACAATCCGGAAGCTCGGATTGCCGATGACGCTCGCACCGCCGTGGAGCTGTTCGTCGATCTCGCGGGCGGGATCATCAACACGATCCTGCTTTCGACCTCGCTCGTCATCGTTCTCTGGTATGTCGGCGGCGCGATCACGCTCGGCGGCGTCACGATCCCCGGCTATTTCGTCATCGCCGTCATCCTGTATTCGTCGGCGACATCGCTCGCGATGTATCGGCTCGGCTGGCCGCTGGTGCGACGCGTCGAGGACAAGGCGGCCGCGGAGGGCGATTTTCGTTACGCTCTGATGCGGACGCGCGAGGCGATGCAGGCTGGCGCCCGCAGCAGGGCCGACGCCGCCGAGCTGACGATGCTGGCGCGGTCCTTCGCGACGCTGGCCAGCCGCTGGCTCGAGATGATCGCCCGGCAGACCAGGATGACGCTCCTCTCCAGCACCAACAACTTGCTGGCGCCGACCATTCCGCTGTTTCTGGGCGTGCCCAAATTTCTGTCCGGCAGCATGACGCTCGGCGATCTCATGCAGGTCGCCGCGGCGTTCCTGCAGGTTCACGCAGCGTTGAACTGGTTGGCCGACAACGCGCTC
>JBKBRD010000275.1:0-4615 GCA_046292405.1 Allobosea sp.
CCATCTTGTGCATGAAGAAAAGCCTGAGGCGGTCGCCGCGACGATCCGCGCCTTCGTCGCCGCGCTTAAGAGCTTGCGTCCGAATGAATGACAGTTACGATGTCCAATTATGGTGACAGTTCTAGCGCCTCCGCCCGCTGACGACCGCCCGGCTCCGAACGCCGGGACCGACCGCAGGCGGCACGCCATCGTCATCGGATCGGGCTTCGGCGGGCTGGCGGCTGCGATCCGGCTCGGCGCGCGCGGCTATCGCGTCACGATTCTGGAGAGCCTCGACCAGCCGGGCGGTCGCGCCCGCGTCTTCAGGCAGGATGGCTTCACCTTCGACGCCGGCCCCACCATCGTCACCGCGCCCTTCCTGTTCGAGGAGCTTTGGGCGCTGTGCGGCCGGCGCATGCGCGACGACATCAAGCTGACGCCGCTCGATCCGTTCTATCGGCTTTATTTCGACGATGGCGCGACGCTCGACTGTTCCGGCGACGACGCCGCCATGCGCGCCCGCGTGGCTGCGCTTTCGCCCGGCGACGTCGCCGGCTACGAGGCGTTCCTGAAACAGGCGCAGGCGATCTACAAGATCGGCTTCGAGCAATTGGCCGACGTGCCCTTCACCACCCTCGTCGACATGCTGAAGGCGCTGCCCGGCATGGCCCGCCTGCGGGCCGACCGCAGCGTCTACGGCCTGGCTGCGCGCCATGTCCGCGACGAGCGGCTGCGCACGGCGCTGAGCTTCCACCCGCTGTTCATTGGCGGCAATCCCTTCGCCGTCACCGCGATCTATGCGCTGGTGATCCATCTCGAACGCAGCCATGGCGTTCATTTCGCCCATGGCGGCACCGGCGCGCTGGTCAAGGGTCTGCTGGATCTGGCGCAAGGGCAGGGCGCCAGCATCCGCTACGGAGCCGAGGTGGCGGAGATCACCGTCGCGTCGCGCCGCGCCACCGGCGTCCGGCTGGCCTCGGGCCAAAGCATCGCCGCCGACATCGTCGTCTCCAACGCCGATGCGGCCTACACCTATGGCAAGCTGCTGCCGGGCGTCCGGCGCAAGCGATGGACCGACGCCAAGCTCGCCCGCGCCCGCCATTCGATGAGCGTGGTGGTCTGGTATTTCGGGACGCGGCGGCGCTACGAGGAGACGCCGCATCATGCGATCCTGTTCGGCCCGCGCTATCGCGGCCTGATCGACGACATCTTCGAGAAAAAGGTGATGTCGGAGGATTTCAGCCTCTATCTCCATCGCCCCACCGCCACCGATCCTTCGCTCGCGCCTGCCGGCTGCGACGCCTTCTACGCACTGGTTCCTGTGCCCAATCTCCAGGGCGGCGCGGATTGGCGGGCGCAGGCCGAACCCTTCCGGCAGCGCATCCAGCAGCGCCTCGAAAAGACGCTGCTGCCGGGGCTGGGGGATGCGCTCGTCACCTCGCGGCTGATGACGCCGCGCAGCTTCCAGCACGAACTGCTCTCGGTCCACGGCGCCGCCTTCGGGCTGGAGCCGCGACTGCTGCAGAGCGCCTGGTTCCGGCCGCATAATCTCAGCGAAGAGGTCGACGGGCTTTACCTCGTCGGCGCCGGCACCCATCCCGGCGCCGGGCTTCCCGGCGTCCTCTCCTCGGCCAAGATCCTCGACACGGTGGTCCCCCATGCGACAGAACTGGCCTGACTCCACCAGCGCCGATCTCGCTTCCTGCAACCGGCTGCTGCGCGCCGGCTCCAAATCCTTCTATGCCGCTTCGCTGCTGCTGCCGGGCGAGGTCCGCTCGCCCGCGACGGCGCTTTACGCTTTTTGTCGGCTGGCCGACGACGCCATCGACGATGGGCCGGGCGATCCTGCGACGGTGGAGCGGCTCAGGCGCCGCGTCGAGGATGCCTATGCCGGCCGCCCGCACGACCATCCCGCCGATCGCGCCTTCTCGGCCGTGGTGCGCCGCTTCGCCCTGCCCGCGGCGGTGCCGCTCGCGCTGATCGAGGGCTTTGCCTGGGATGCCGAAGGTCGCCGCTACGAGAGCTTCGCCGATCTCTGCGACTATGCCGCCCGCGTCGCCGGCACGGTCGGCGTGATGATGGCGACGGTGATGGAGCGGCGCTCGCCCGAGGTGCTCGCCCGCGCCGCCGATCTCGGCGTCGCCATGCAGCTCACCAACATCGCCCGCGACATCGGCGAGGATGCCCGCCGCGGCCGGCTCTATCTGCCGCTGGCCTGGCTGCGCGAGGAGGGCATCGCGCCGGAAGCCCTGCTCGCCAATCCGGTTTCTTCGCCGCAACTGGCCCGGCTGGTGGCGCGCCTGCTGGATGAGGCCGAGCGGCTCTATCGGCGCGCCGACGCCGGCATCGACCGGCTGCCCGGCGGCTGCCGCGCCGGCATTCGCGCCGCGCGTCTGATCTATGCCGAGATCGGCCATGAGGTCATCCGCGCCGGCTGCGATTCGGTCTCCCGCCGCGCCGTCGTCGGCAAGCGTCGGAAATTCGCCTTGCTGGCGCGCGCGCTGATGCCGGTGCTGGCGGATGCGCAGCGCTTGGCCCTGCCGCCGCTGCCGGCCAATGCCGCGCTGGTCGCGGCGGTCGCCATGCTGCCGCATCCGGCGCGGCCGGCCCTGCGTATCGGCGGCGTGCCCTGGTGGAACTTCACCGGCCGCGCCACCGCCGTGATCGACATGTTCGAGCGGCTGGGCCGGATCGAGCGAACCGCCGTCAGGGGTCCGTGACCGGAGGCGGCTATGGAGTCGAGCGCTCTCATCATTGCGGAAATGCTGATCACGCTCGGCGTCTGCCTGGGCTTCGGCTTCTGGCAGCTCTGGGATCTCCGCCGCGAGCGCATCAAGGACGCCGCCAAGGCCGCGGCGAAAGAGGCCGCGCAGGCGGCGTCCGCAGGCGAGGGCGCCAGGTCCGCAGTGCGGCTCAGCTCCGACGCGGCATCCTGAACGGCAGCATCGCCTGCACCACCGGGTTGGCGAAACGGTCCAGCGCCAGGCTCTCATGCATGGCGGTGATCGCTTCGCCCTCGAGCTGCGTCCGCACCAGCGAGCGCGCATAGAAGGGCGTATCCTCCAGCGTCTCGACCAGCGCGGCGGGAGCGCCGGCTTCGCTGCGGGTTTCGCGGCGGATCAGCCAGCCGCTGCGGCGCAGGCCCGACACGGGCGGAGGCGTCAGCTCCGTCGCCTGTCCGGCGCCGTCGAAGCGCCAGCCCAGATCGAATTGCGAGCCGTCGCGCCGCGTTCCGCCATAGAGCACGGCCGCCCCGGTCCGCGTCGGACCGCGCGACCAGTGCCATTCGCGAAACCCCTCGGCGATCGGCGCGTCGCCCTGGTTCATGTCGAGATAGCCCGGCCCGCTCCAGCGCAGGCGCGGCGCCTCCAACTCCACAGCGACCCGCGACAGCGGCGCGATCGGCCACCAGAGGTGTCGCCCCTGCGGATTCAGCATCACCCTGTGCTCGGTGATCGCCTGCGGGGTGATCGTCACCGTGCCCCGAACGCGGCGCGGAATCGGCAAGGGCATGCCGATCTCGTCGAGCGTGATCGTCAGGCTCGTCCCGTCCCAGGCGAGCGCGCTGGGGCCGATCGCGAAGCGATCCGGGCTGACGCTTACATGCCTTCGTCCGCGCTCGGTCATGGTCCAGCGCCCGACGCCGGGGCCGTAGAGCGCGACATTGACGGCGCAATGATCGAGCGGATCGGGAAGGCCGCGCCGGCGCGCCAAAGCGTAATAGGGCGAGAAGACGCTGCCGATGAAGGCGATGACGCTCAGCCCGTAGCGCCCGTCATCGCTGAGCGCATCGGCGTACCACCAGGCGTAGCCGCCTGAAGGCGGCGTCAGGTCGAAGCGTGGTCCAGCCCGACCGCCTGCGCCGCCAGCATCCCCGACAGCGCCGCCATTGGCACGCCCGGCCCGGGATGCACGCTGCCCCCCGCCCAGTACAGCCCCTGCAGGCGCGAGCGGCTGCCCGGCCGCGCGAAGCTCGCCATCGCCCCATGCGTCGCCCGGCCGTAGAGCGCGCCCCCCGTTCCCGGAAACAGCCTGTCCCAATCCGCCGGCTGCGTCGTCAGCATCGGGCCGGGCGCGAGCCTCAGCCCGCATTGCGCCAGCCGCGCGAAGGTCCTGTCCCTGCATCGTTCGATCTCCGCTGTCGGCAAGGGGGCGCCGTCCCCGGTCGCAGGCGCATTGACGAGGATGAGCAGGCGCTCGAGGCCGGCGCGCGCCGCGTCGCCGTCGTCGCGGTCCTGGGCGCAGACATAGATGGTCGGCTCGTCGGGCAGGCGACCCTGCCGGAAGATCGCCTCGAATTCGGCGCGGTAATCCCGGGAGAACACGACATTGTGCCGCTGCAGCGCCAGGCCGGAGGTCTCCGCCGCGACCGCCCAGGTCACCGCCGAGAGCGAACGCGCCTTATGCGTTATCGGCGGGGCATGCCGGGCTGCGGCCGCGCCGAGCCGGCCGGTGGCCAGCGCATTGACATCGGCGTTGCTGATCACGATCCCCGCCGCGATCTCCTCGCCATCCTGCAGGCGCACGCCGCCGACCCGGCCGCCCGCGACCAGAATCTCGGCCACGGGCGCGCCGAAACGCAGCACCGCGCCCTTGTCCCGCGCCAGCCCGGCCAGGGCCAAAGCCAACCGGTGCA
>JBKBRD010000276.1:0-4596 GCA_046292405.1 Allobosea sp.
TTGATGATGGGCTCGCGCGAGCGCGATCGCGCCATAGTCTCGTCGAATGTCATTCTGTCGGCGCCGCTCCGCGAGCGCAGGATCGCCCGCATTGCCTTATCTATTGGCTTTGGCGGTTCGCGCAAGCCGGCAGCCGCAGGATTGCCCTCTCGCAGAAGCTGGCCTTCGGCCGCCGCGAGGTGTATCAGCCTGCCGCCATGGCCATCACCGAACAGCAACACGTCGAAGACCAGCCCTTCGGCGCCTTCGCCCCCAAGGGACTATTGGCGCGCCTGATCGCGCGCACGCGGGCCGCGCCCGACAGTTATTTCGGCCGCAAGTTCGCCTATGCGCTGCGCCGCCTCGGGCTGCGCTCGCTCGGCGGCAAGCCGGTCGACATCGAATCGCTGGGCGCGCGCATGCGCCTCTATCCCGACGGCAATGTCTGCGAGAAGCGGGTGCTGTTCACCCCGCAATATTTCGACCAGCAGGAGCGCGACCTCCTGGCGGGAAGGATTTCCGAGGGTTTCCGCTTCATCGACATCGGCGCCAATATCGGCGCCTATTCGCTGTTCGTCGCAGCCAAGGCCGGCCCGACCGCCCGGATTCTCGCCGTCGAGCCCCAGCCGGAGGTCTTCGCCCGGCTCGCCTTCAACATCGCCCAGAACCCGTTCGGCACGGTCAAGGCTGTCGCCTGCGCGCTTGCCGACAAGCCGGGCGAGTTGACGCTGTTTCTCGACCCCGCCAATCGCGGCGAATCGAGCGTGCGGATCCTGCGCTCCAGCGCCGGAGCGACCGTGCGCGTGCCGGCCACGACGCTGCTGGCCCTGGTCGAAAGCGAGGGCTACCAGTCGCTCGACGCGGTCAAGCTCGATGTCGAGGGGGCGGAAGATCTGATTCTCGAACCTTTCCTGCGCGATGCGCCGGAGACGCTCTGGCCGGGCTTCATCATCATCGAGGATTCGCGCAATCGTTGGCAGATCGATCTGATCGAGCTTCTGTCGCAGCGCGGCTACGCGCTCATCGCGCAGACGCGGCTCAATCTGGTCTTCGAACGCAAGCTCTGACGACGGGCGCGGCAAAACCCGATTTCCGTTTGCGAAGGCGATGCTCTAGCACTGTCCAAAAATCGCCGCAGGCCGGCCGGCAGGGAGAATCGCGATGACAGAGCAGACTAATGTCGGCGAGAGCGCGGTGGTGACCGCGGCGATCCTGGTGATCGGCGACGAGATCCTGTCGGGCCGGACCAAGGACAAGAATATCGGCTACATCGCCGAGTACATGACGAATATCGGCATCGACCTGAGGGAAGTCCGCATCGTCGCGGATGTCACCGAGGAGATCGTCGCCGCCCTCAATGCGCTGCGCGCCCGCTACAGCTATGTCTTCACCACCGGCGGCATCGGGCCGACCCATGACGACATCACGGCCGACGCCGTGGCCGCCGCCTTCGGCGTCGCCATCGACCATGATCCCCGCGCCATCGCCATGCTGGCCGAGCGGTTTCCGCCGGACCAGCTCAACGCGGCGCGGCTGCGGATGGCGCGCATCCCGGCCGGCGCCGAGCTGATCGCCAATTCCGTCTCCAAGGCGCCCGGCTTCACCATCGGCAACGTCCATGTCATGGCCGGCGTGCCTGCGATCATGCAGGCGATGCTCGACGTCGTCGCGCCGACCTTGCGCACCGGCGTGCGCATGCTGTCGGAGACGGTGCAGGCGGGATTGCGCGAAGGCGACATCGGGACCGAGCTCGCGCGCGTCCAGCAGGCGCATCCGGACGTCGCCATCGGCTCCTATCCATTCTTCTCGGATGCCGGGCCCGACACCAATGTGGTGGTCCGCTCGCGCGATCCGGTCCGGCTCGCCGAGGCCGTCGAGGCAGTCAGGCAGATGCTTGTGACCCTGCGATCAGGAAGCTGAAGCAGTCGTTTTTGGACAATTTCGTTCGTTTTTTTACCAAAATCCGCGTAGCCAACAAAGGTTACGCTGGTTTTGCCATGCGCAGCATCGCTTCCGGAATGCACAATCCAATTCCGAGAAATAGTAATATTGTTATTCCAATTGGTAGAAATGCGCCGCGTATACGCGGTCTTTATTTGTGTTGACGTTGCGACATACATCGGTCACAACGGAACTGTCTTAGGTTGTCCGACGATATTGATGACGTGATGCTGCCGGATCCCGAAAGAAATCCCGATCTCGTCGGGATTTCAGGTCTTTAGCGGCTCTCGCAATGGATCGTTGTCCCAACACCGTTCAGAAGCAGCGCCATGCTAGCGACGATAACACAGGATATTGAAGCGCCCGGCAGGCTGGTTGCGCATCATATCGCGACCACTGACCGCGATGAGGCGCAGGGCTTCATCTCGACGCATACTGCGCCGGTCAAGCTCGAGACTGCGCCTCTGGGCGGGCCGGTCTGGTTCGACGCCAATTATTTCATCAGCGACGAATTCATGGCGCTGGAAACGCGGATGTCAGGCGGGCTCAGTCTGGTTCCCCAGGTCGAGTACGACACCGTGATGGTTCGGATGGGGCTGTCGGGCGTCATGCGGGCGGAGGGGTCGCGCGCGGTCGAGCGCTCAGGCCCAGACGAACTGCTCATCTACGCGGCGCGAACGGGGCGCCGGATGCTGTTCGACACCGACCGCCACGATCTGGTTCTGGTGCTGCCGGCTGAGCGGGTGCGGCAGCGGGTGCAGCATCTCATCGGCCAGCCCATCGCGCTGCCGCTGGATTTCATGATCCCGATGAATTGCGACAATCCGCTCGGCGCGGCGCTGTTTTCGCTCGGGGCCGCCTTCAAATGCGGGCTGGCGGGCTCGGCGCCGCTGATGCATTCGCCCATAGGCCTGCGCCGCCATGGCGACGCGCTGCTGGGCCTGATGCTGTCGGCGATCGGCGCCGAGAAGATCAACAGTCTCGCCGGGCCGGTGTCGTCGCTCGCGGCCATCGACGTCGCGCGGGCGGAAGAATACATGCGCCTTAACGCCGGCAACGCGATCGGCGTCAGCGATGTCGCGGATGCGCTCGGCATATCGATGCGCTCGCTGCAATATGGCTTTCGCAAGCATCGCCGCACCCATCCGCTCGCCGTGCTGCAACGCATGCGGCTCGAGGGGCTGCGCGAGGACATTTTGCGCAATCCGCTGCGGCCGATCGCGGAGGTGGCGCAGCGCTGGGGCTTCACCCATCTCGGGCGGCTCTCGAAGCAGTATCAGGAGGCGTTCGGCGAGCGCCCTTCGGTCACGGCGCGGCGCGGACGGGGCTGAGGCGACGCGGCCAGCGCCGGCCGCGAATCCGGCGGCAGGCGGATCGGCTGGGGATTTGCCTGGCTGGCCCCTTGCGCGAAACGGCCGGATGGGCTTTTGCGATGGCGACAGCCGCCGTCAGCACTTGCGCATTTCCGAGGATCACCCCCATGGCCGAGCCGAGCCCCAACAAGGCGTTCCCCGTGTCCTGGGACCAGTTCCACCGCGACGCGCGCGCGCTGGCGTGGCGGCTGTCGGGGGCAGGGCCGTTCGAGGCGATCGTCTGCATCACCCGCGGCGGGCTGGTCCCGGCGGCGATCATCTGTCGCGAACTCGGGCTGCGCCTGATCGAAACCGTCTGCGTCGCCAGCTATCACGACTACAAGAACCAGTCCGAGCTCAAGGTGCTCAAGGATATCGCGCCCTCGATCAAGGCGATCGGCGACGGCAAGGGCAAGGGCGTGCTGGTGGTCGACGATCTCACCGACACCGGCAAGACCGCGCGCGTGGTGCGCGAGATGCTGCCGCATGCGCATTTCGCCACGGTCTACGCCAAGCCGCAGGGCGTGCCGACGGTCGACACCTTCGTCACCGAGGTCAGCCAGGACACCTGGATCTATTTCCCCTGGGATATGGGGCTGTCCTATGTCGAGCCGATCGCCAAGGACCATAAGGGCTGAGTCCGGCCCGGGCCGACGCCCTCGAAGTCAGGGGCTGCGCGCCCGCAGAGCCAGCGTCATCCCCGCGACGACGACCGCCATGCCAGCCATTTCGAGGGTCGAGGGCCACTCCGCCAGCAGCAGGACGCCGGCCGCGGCCGTGACCACCGGGACGAGCGGCAGGAACAGCGCCGCCCTGGCCGCGCCCAGCAGCGCCACCGAACGGGTGTAGAAGAACAGCGCGCCGACGCCGACGAGAACGCCCTGATAGAGCGCCTGCAGGATGACGGCGCCAGTCTCGGCCTGCGGCAGATGCATCGGCAGGGCGATGGCGAAGAGCGGCAGGGCCAGGAGCGATAGCAGACAGGTGACGATGGTCACATCGACCGCATCGGCGCCCCAGCGTTTCGTCAGCAGGCCGAACAGCGACCACATCACCGCGGTCAGCACGTAAAGCAGGTCGCCGATCCAGGCCCCGGCACGGGCCGGCGTGTTGGCGAGCGCTTCCCAGGAGAACAGCGCGACGCCGAGCAGGACGAGGCCCAGCCCGGCCAGCCGCGCCGGTCCCGCGCGCTCGCCGAGCGCCAGGAAGCCGAGGGCGGCGGTGACGACCGGGATCAGCCCGGGGGTGATGATCGAACGGTGCAGGGCCGGCGCGAAGGCGGCGCCGCCGACCAGCGCCAGGCTGTAGGGCGCGCCGGCCAGCA
>JBKBRD010000277.1:0-4594 GCA_046292405.1 Allobosea sp.
GTCGAACCTCGACGCCAAGCTGCGCGTGCAGATGCGCATCGAGATTCGCAAACTGCACCAGCGGCTCGGCGCCACCTCCGTCTTCGTCACCCATGACCAGGTCGAGGCGATGTCGCTGGCCGACCGCCTCATCGTGATGAACAAGGGGCATGTCGAGCAGCTCGGCACGCCGGGCCGGATCTATCACCAGCCCGCCTCGGTCTTCGTGGCCGGCTTCATCGGCAATCCCGGCATGAACCTGCTCCCCGCCCGGGTCGACGCGGATGGCCTGCTCTGCCTCGACGACGGTCAACGGCTTGCCCCGCCCGATCGTCGCCACCCCGACCTCGTCGCGGGCCGCCGGGTGACGCTTGGCGTGCGCGCCCAGGCCCTGCGGATCCTGGCGGAAGCGGCCGGCGCGCACAGCCTGACGGCGGAGGTGGACTTCGTCGAGGAAATGGGCTCCGCCCGGCACATCCACGCGGTTCTGGCGGGTCAATCCGTGGTGGCAGAGAGCGAGCAACCGCTGGGCTTGGCGCCGCGCAGCCGGCTTGTGCTCGGCGCGGAGGCGCGCGATCTCCATCTCTTCGACGCCGAAACCGGCCTGCGCCTCGCGGCCTCAGGCGCGGGAGCCGATGCGTCGAACGCCGCATCCGCCTCCGCGATGGGCGAAACCCCTATCGCGGCGCCAGCCTGATCGCGCCGTCGAGCCGGATCGAGGAGCCGTTGAGCATGTCGTTCTCGATGATGCTCTTGACCAGCGCGGCATATTCGCCGGCGCGGCCGAGCCGCGAGGGATGCGGGATCGACGCCGCGAGCGAAGCCCGCGCCTCGTCGGGCAGGCCGGCGAACATCGGCGTCTCGAACAGGCCCGGCATGATCGTCATCACGCGGATGCCGATCTGCGCCAGATCGCGGGCGAGCGGCAGCGTCATCGCCGCGACGCCGCCCTTCGACGCCGCATAGGCGGCCTGGCCGATCTGCCCGTCCTCGGCCGCGACCGAGGCGGTGCAGATGAAGACGCCGCGCGAGCCATCCTCGGTGATCGGCTCCAGCCCGGCCAGCGCCACCGCCGATTTCGCCAGGATGCGGAAGGTGCCGACGAGGTTGATCGCCAGGGTTTTCTCGAACAGCGCCGTGTCATGCGCGATGAGCTCGCCCGTCTCGCGCTTCTTGGAGACGATGCGGCGGCCGGGCGCGACCCCGGCGCAGTTCACCACGATCCGCGCCACCCCTTGCGCCGCGCGCGCCTTCGCCAGCGCGGCATCGACCGCAGCCTCGTCCGTGACGTCGCAGGCGCAGAAGACGCCGCCGATTTCGCCTGCGATCTTTTCGCCGCGTTCGGCGTTCATATCCAGCAGCGCGACCCTGACGCCCGCCGCGGCGAGCATGCGGGCGGTTCCTTCCCCGAGGCCGGAGGCGCCGCCGGTGACGATGGCCGAGAGCGTCGAGTCGAGCTTCATGATGCGTGTCCTGTGCGAGGTGAGGCAGGTTTAGACCGCTGCAGGGGCATTTCAAGCGGCAAGACGCCAAGGCTCTTGTGCAAGGCTTCGCGCAGGGCCACATGCCCGGCGCACCACCGAGGGAGAGATGACGAGATGGGCGAGAGTTTCACCTCCCGCTTCACGGCGGAGGAGATGGAGGCGATCCGCAAGAGCCTGCGCGATGAAAAACGCTTCGGCGAAAGCCTGATCACGCGGTTGAAACGCGTCGCCAAACGCATTCCCTTCACCGAGGATCTGCTGGCCGCGTGGTATTGCACGCGCGATCCGGCGACGCCGCGCCGCGTGCGCATGACCCTTCTGGCCGCGCTCGGCTATTTCGTGCTGCCGCTCGACGCGCTGCCCGACATCCTGCCGCTGATCGGATTCACCGACGACGCCGCCGTGATCGCCGCGGCGCTTGCGGCCGTCGCCAGCGCGATCAAGCCGCAGCATCGCGACCAGGCGCGCCGGACGATGAGCGAGCTGTGAGCGGCAAGCCTGCTCACAGCGTCAGCACGATCTTGCCCTTGGCCTTGCGGTCGCCGATCAGCGCATAGGCCTCGACCCAGCGCTCCAGCGGCAGGGCGGCATGGATATGGGCGCGAATCCGGCCGTCGGCCGCCCAGCCCAGCAGCCTTTCCATATTGGCGCGATGCGCTTGCGGATCGCGCCGCACGAACTCGCCCCAGAACACGCCGCGCAGGTCGCAGCCCTTCAACAGCAGCAGATTGAGCGGAATTTTCGGAATCGCGCCGCCGGCGAAGCCGACGACGAGGTAGCGACCCTCCCAGGCCATGGAGCGCAACGCCGGCTCGGCGAGTTCGCCGCCGACCGTGTCGTAGAGAACGTCGACGCCGCGGCCTTCGCTCAGCCGCCGCAGCCCGGCGCGGACATCCTCGGCCTCATAGTCCAGCCCCTCCTGCGCGCCATGCGCGCGCGCCAGCGCCACCTTGTCCGGCGACGAGGCGCAGGCGATGACGCGCGCCCCGAGCAAACAGCCGATCTCGACCGCGGCCAGGCCCGCCCCGCCCGCCGCGCCGAGAACGGCCAGTGTTTCGCCCGGCTGCAGCGCGCCGCGCTGGATCAGCCCATGCATCGCCGTGCCATAGGTGACGAACAGCCCCGCGGCCTGCGCGTCGCTGAGCCGCTCGGGCACGCGGATGACGGCGTCGCAATCGACCACCACCAGCTCGCGCGCCGCGCCATGGCCCAGCCAGGCCGCCACCCGCTCGCCGATGCGCCAGCCCGTGACGCCCTCGCCGAGCGCGACGATTTCGCCGGCGCATTCGGCGCAGGGCGAAAACGGCAGTCCCGGCTTCGTCTGGTAGCGGCCCTGGATGATCAGCGTGTCGAAGAAATTCAGGGCGGCCGCCCGCACCCGGATCGCGACCTGGCCAGGACCGGGCGCGGGCGCCGGCAATTCGCGGATCGCCAGCGCCTCGGCGGGACCCAGGGCTTCGCAGAGCAGCGCCTTCATGCCCGCCTCACCCTGCCTCGACCACGCCGTCGGCCTCGAGCACCCGCCTCAGCCGCGAGAAGGCCAGGCGTATCCGCGACTTCACCGTGCCCAGCGGCAGGCCGGTGCGCTCCGCCACCTGGGCATGCGACAGCCCCTCGAAAAAGGCGAGTCGAACCAGCGAGAGCTGCTCCGCCGGCAGGCTGTCCAGCGCCAGCCGCAGCGCCTCCTCGCGCTGCTGGGCGTCCATCAGCCGGTCGGGCTCGATTTGCGCGGCCGGATGCAGGATCGGGTCTTCCGGGTCGATCCGGTCGGACCGATCGCGCCGCGCCAGATCGATGCGGCGGTTGCGGGCGATGCGATACAGCCAGGTCGAAAGCGAGGATTTGGCCGGGTCGAACAGCTCGGCCTTGCGCCACAGCGTCGTCAGCGTGTCCTGCACGATCTCTTCGGCCAGCGCCGCCTCACAGCCTTGCCGCAGCAGAAACCCGTTCAGCCGCGGCCCGAAATGGTCGAACAGCACGGCGAAGGCGGCCCGGTCGCGGCGCGTCGCGACGGCTTCCACAAGCGCAGCGAATTCCGGCGACGCGGTCACGATCGCGATCTCACGCGGCGCACCGCAGCAGGCTCGCATCGGGGCAAGTCATAAAGGGGCCAGTCATAGAGGGGCAGGTCGCATCGGGGCAGGGCAATTGGACGAACTCCGATGGCGGCGCTCTCTTCTGCGCGCCGGGCAGGCATACCGCAAGACCTGCGCGTTTCGACCATGATTCGCATCGATAATCCACTGCGGTACGGCAGCGCGCCGCGCATTCGCGACTTTGGCACGCGGCGGGCCGGAACGAAACCGGGCTTCGCAGCGGCGCTGCTCGCATTTCCGCCAGGATCGTGACATCCTCTGCGCGCGTCTCGCCGCCCCCGACCACCGCCGGAGGCGGCTGCGGCTGTCATGGCCGCTCGCTCCGGAAGACGATGTTAAGATTTCTACTGATTGATGGCAGGGATGATTCGCAGCTTTATTCCCAGCGGCTTCACAGCCTCCCTCACCGGTTTTGCGGCGGCGCTTGCCGTGGCGGGCCTCGCCGCTCTTCTTCCGTCCGCGCCCGCCCAGGCGCAGGCCAAGCGCGCCGCCGCGGCGCAGGCGCAGAAGCCGGCCTCGGGCCAGGCCCAGGCGCTGCTGCTCGAGACGGCCGGGAAATGGCAGGCTTTCTCGTCGCAGCAGGGCCGTTCCAAGATCTGCTACGCGCTGGCCAAGCCCGATAGCCGCTCCCCCGCCAACCTCAAGGATCTCGAGGGGCTGCTATTCGTCTCGAACCGGCCCGGCGAAGGCGTCCGCAACGAGATCAGCTTCGTCATGAACTTCGATCTGAAGGAAAATGTCGAGCATCAGGCCGTGATCGGCTCCGAGCAGTTCGCCCTCGTCGCCAAGGGCCAGAACATGTGGCTGAAGAACCCGGCCGAGGAGCCGCGTATGCTCGATGCGATGCGCAAGGGCGCCGCGCTGGAGATCAAGGGCACGTCCAAGCGCGGCAACCCGACCAGCGACAAATATTCGCTCTCCGGCATGACCCAGGTGGTCAAGCGCGCCGAAGACGCCTGCAAGTAGCAGAACGCCCGCAAGTCGCGGAACGCCGGACTCTTCGGCGCGTCCTGGCCGCGCGGCAACCCCTCGCTG
>JBKBRD010000278.1:0-2613 GCA_046292405.1 Allobosea sp.
CGCCATGGGTCAGGATCATCAGCCTTTCGACGTTGTTGCGCAGTTCGCGGACATTGCCCGGCCATTCATGCGACTGCAGCACCGCCATGGCGTCGGACCCGATCCGGCGCTTGGGAAGGCCGGTGGCGACGGAAATCTGGTCCATGAAGAATTCGATCAGCTCAGGCACATCCTCGCGGCGTTCGGACAGGGCGGGAACCCTGATCGGCACGACGCTGAGCCGGTGGTAGAGATCCTCGCGAAAATGCCCCTCGGCGATCAGACGCGCCAGGTCGCGGCTGCTCGACGAGATGATCCGCACATCGACATGCACGCGGGTGACGCCGCCGACGCGCTGGAAGTTCTGGTCGACCAGCACGCGCAGGATGCGGTTCTGGGTCTCGCGCGGCATGTCGCCGATTTCGTCGATATAGAGCGAGCCGCCATGCGCCTCTTCGAGCGCGCCGACCCGACGCGAGCGCCCCTCCCCGCCCTCGATGCCGAATAGCTCCTCTTCCATCGTCTCGGGCGTGATGGTCGCGGCGTTGATGACGATGAACGGGGCCGAGGCGCGGGTCGACGCCTCGTGCAGCGTGCGCGCGGCGAGCTCCTTGCCGCAGCCGGGTTCGCCGGTGATGAGCACGCGGGCATTGGTGGGCGCGACCCGCTCGATGGTCTGGCGCAGCTGGTTGACCGTCGTCGAGCGGCCGACGATACGGCTTGCCTGAACCGAGCGCGTCTTCAGCTCCCGCACCTCCCGGCGCAGTCGGGACGCTTCCAGCGCGCGTTCCGCGACGAGCACCAGCCGATCCGCCTTGAAAGGCTTCTCGATGAAATCATAGGCGCCGCTCTTGATCGCGGACACCGCGGTTTCGATGTTGCCATGGCCCGAGATCATCACCACCGCGAGGTCGGGATGGCTTTCCTTGATCAGCTCCAGCACCTGCAGCCCGTCCAGCCGGCTGCCCTGCAGCCAGATGTCGAGGAAGACGAGATTCGGCCTGCGCGCGGCGATCGCCGCCAGAGCCTCGTCGGCAGAGCCCGCCTTGCGCGTGCGATAGCCTTCGTCCTCCAGCAGACCGGCGACCAGTTCGCGGATATCGGTCTCGTCGTCGACGACAAGAATATCGGCGCTCATGCAGTAATCCCATCTTGCTTGTTCGCATCGACCCTGCGGCCGGCTGCGTGACTGTCTCCGGGTCGCTTATCCGCCGCCGTTTCCGACGTCTCGTCGGGCCCGTCTTCCGGGAACCAGAGCCGCACGCGCGCGCCGCGGCCGCCACGCTCGGCGTCCGGCCGATCGAGCAGCTCGATGCCGCCGCCATGGTCCTCGAGAATTTTGCCGACGATGGCGAGGCCGAGCCCGGTGCCGCCCTCGCGCGTCGTCATATAGGGCTCGAGCAGCTTCTGGCGCTGGTCGGCCGGCAGGCCCTTGCCGTTGTCGATGACGTCGATGACGATCCGGCCATTGTCGCGGCGTTCGAACTGGACGTCGATGCGGCCCGGCCCGCGCTCCTCCATCGGCAGCGCGGCGATGGCCTCCGTCGCGTTCTTGATGACGTTGGTCAGCGCCTGCGACAGCAGCCGACGGTCGAACTGCGCGCGAACGGGCTGGTCCGGCAGGTTTTCGGTGATGGTCAGCTCGGGATTGCCGACCCGCATCAGGAAGACGATCTGCCGGATGGTCTCGACGATGTCCTCGCGCTCGAGCGAGGGTTTCGGCATGCGGGCGAAGGAGGAGAATTCATCGACCATGCGCCGGATGTCCTCGACCTGCCGCACGATCGTCGCGGTGCATTGGTCGAAGATCTCCTTGTCGTCGACGATGACGCGCCCGAACTTGCGGCGGATGCGCTCGGCCGAAAGCTGGATCGGCGTCAACGGGTTCTTGATCTCATGGGCGATCCGGCGCGCCACATCGGCCCAGGCGGCGGTGCGCTGCGCCGAAACGAGGTCGGTGATGTCGTCGAGGGTGACGACGAGGCCCGCGCCCGCGCCCTCCCCCTCGCGCACGGCGCGGACATTGACCATGCGGTCCTGCCCGCCGCGGGTGATGGCGATCTGCCCGGCGCTCTGACGCTGCCTTCCTTGCAGCGCCTCGGCCACGAACAGGGCGATCTCGGGCGCGACCTGGCCGATCGGCTCGCCGAGAATTCGCCCGCCCGCGCCGAGCAGCGCTTCGGCCGACCGGTTGATGATGGTGATATGGCCGTCGCCATCGAGGCTGAGCACGCCGGACGACACGCCCGAAAGCACGGTCTCGGTGAAACGCCGTCGTCGGTCGATCACTTCGCTTGCGGTGACCAGCCCGTCGCGCTGGCGACGCAGCTCCGCCGTCATCTTGTTGAAGGTCTCGCCGAGATGGGCGAGATCGCCCTCCGCCCGCCGAATCGGCACCTGCACATAGAAATTGCCGCTCGACACCTGGTCGGTCGCGTGGATCATCCGCCGGATCGGCGCGACCAGCCCGTTGGCGAAGCTGAGCCCGAGCCAGACCGCCGACAGCAACAGGATGACCGCGATCAGCGCGTACATCGAAGCGAAGGCGATCTGCACGCCCTTGCGGCGGGCATCGATGGCGAGATACTCGACCGCGGCCCCGCGCGCCACCGACGGGACTTCGACCGCGAGCGG
>JBKBRD010000278.1:3091-4584 GCA_046292405.1 Allobosea sp.
GTCGCGATGATGCTGAACAGCCCGACGATGCGCACATGCAGCCCGGCGGCGGCGGCGCCGGCCCGCCTGGCGCGGATCAGAACGGAGGTCTCGAAGGCGACGATGATCAGCAGCAGCAGAATCAGCAGCGCGTTGAGCACGAAGACGCCGACCACCACCTCGTGCACCGGCGCGATCGGGGTCACGCCTGAGAGCACGAGGAACGTCACCAGCGCCGAGATCAGCGCGAAGGCGACGACGATGGCGCCGACCCAGCCGGAGACGCGCCGCGGCGACTCGTCGCCTCGCGGCATGATCCGGGCATCGGTCGCAGGGTAGCTCACGGGCTTAGACAACTCCTCGGACCGCGCCGGCCAACGACGCGGTGAATGCGCGGCCACTGATGCGCCGCCGCAACGGTGTTGTCAAAATATGACATGGGGAAGGCGGTCGCCAAGCCCTCCCCTGCATTCAGCGCGGCGAGCGCACCACCTGCATGTCGAGTTCGCGGATCTTCTTGCGCAAGGTGTTGCGGTTGAGCCCGAGCAGCTCGGCCGCCCGGATCTGGTTGCCGCGCGTGGCGGCGAGAGCGGCCGCGATCAGCGGCGGCTCCACCTCGCGCAAAATGCGGTGATAAAGACCCGGCGGCGGGATGTTGTCGCCGAAACCGACGAAGTACTGGCTGAGATGGCGCTCGACGGAACCCGACAGCGTCTCGGAGCGCTCTTGAGTCGCGCTGCTCGCATAGCCGGAGGGCGAAGAGGCCGGCTGCAGTTCGGCCTCGACGATCGGGGCGGTGATCGTTTCCTGCGGATACAGCGCGGCGAGCCGGCGAACGAGGTTCTCGAGCTCGCGGACGTTGCCGGGCCAGCGATAGCGCCGCATCACGTCCATCGCCTCGGAATCCACCTGCTTGCGCGGCAGCCCTTCCTTCTCGACGATCTGGAAGAAGTGCCGGACAAGGTCGGGGATGTCCTCGACCCGCTCGCGCAAGGGCGGCAGCCGGATCGGCACGACGTTGAGCCGGAAGAACAGATCCTCGCGGAACAGGCCCTGCGCGATCGAGATGCGCAGATCCTTGTTGGTCGCGGCGACGATGCGGACATTGGTCTTGATCGGGGTGCGTCCTCCGACCGTCGTATATTCGCCCTGCTGCAGCACGCGCAGCAGCCGCGTCTGCGCCTCCATCGGCATGTCGCCGATCTCGTCCAGGAACAGCGTGCCGCCCTCGGCCTGTTCGAAACGGCCCGACGAACGGGTCAGCGCGCCGGTGAAGGCGCCCTTCTCATGGCCGAACAGTTCCGATTCGATCAGGTCCTTCGGGATCGCGGCCATGTTGATCGCCACGAACGGCCCGTTCTTGCGCTTGCCATAGTCGTGCAGCGCGCGGGCGACGAGCTCCTTGCCGGTGCCGGATTCGCCATTGATCATCACCGTGAGGTCGATCGGCATCAGCCGCGCCAGCGCCCTGTAGACGTCCTGCATCGCCTGCGAGCGGCCGATCAGCGGGATGT
>JBKBRD010000279.1:0-2303 GCA_046292405.1 Allobosea sp.
CTATCCGGAGTTCGAAGGGTGCGGCTATGCGCGGGAAGCTGCGGAGGCGATGCTTTCCTGGGCGCGGGACATTCGCGAACTGCCGAGCCTGGTGAGTTATGTCGATCCCGAAAATACGCGGTCGGCCGTGCTTGCCCTTCGGCTCGGTGCGATCCTTGACCCCAGCGCAGAACGGCCAGCGCCAGAGGACCTCGTTTATCGACACTATCCCCGGGCTTCCGACTGACGCGGCACTTTCTTTATCTGAAGCGCCTTACCGGCCCTCGCGCCACCACATGGCGGATACCGCCAACAGCAGGATGCCGAGACCGGCAAATCCTGCAAACAGGGGCAGCGTGTTGACGCCCTTGAGCACGGTTTCGTCGGTCAGCTTGATCAGCATGCGGCGATCGTCGGCGACGCGGACTTCGCCGCGCACGGGCAGGATGTCGGGGATGCGGACAGAGGCGTCTCCGTCGTCCAGGCGGGCGGTGAGGCCGCGCGATTCCTCGCTGGTGGGGGCGAGGGTATCGGTGGTCGAGATCATCGCGCGGAATTCGGGCGCATCGACGGCGCCGACATGGACGAGGCTCGAGAAGTCGCCATTGGTGATGGTGAAGAGGCCGGTCTCGGTCATCCGGCGTTCGCCGCGATAGAGGCCGGGCTGGATCTCGTTTAGGTTCAAGGCAATCGTTTCGCCTGACGGCGTGGTGATCGTCGCGGGGCCGGGGGCGTCGCCGATAGTCTGGCGGGTCACTTCCAGCGTGCGGCCGGTGGCGCGGGCCTTCAGCGCCTCTTCCTCAAGCTCCGGCTCCTTCATCAGCCAGTGGGCGATGCGGCGATAGAGCGAGACATGCGGGCCGCCGCCTTCGAAGCCGCGGGCCCAGAGCCAGCCCTGATCGGAGAGCAGCATGGCAACGCGGCCCTCATTGGCGCGGTTGAGCACAAGCAAGGGACGGTCGCCATCACCGGTCATCACGGTTTCGCCATCGGTGCGGCCGACATCGATGCTGCGGAACCAGCGGCCCCATTGTGGCGGCTCGACGGTGGAGCCATCGAGGCCGCGGGTGACGGGATGGCGCTTGCCCTGTTCTGACAAGCGAGGATAGAAGCCGGTCTGATGGACATCGCCGGTCGGCGTGGCCGGAAGCACTGACTCAAGCGGTGTGAGGGCGATGGAATCCCGGCCAGCATGTTCGGGGCCAGCTGCGATCAGCAGCGCGCCGCCGTTCCTCACATATTCGGCGATGTAGTCGTAATAGAGGATCGGCGACACGCCGCGATGCTGGTAGCGGTCGAAGATGATCAGGTCGAAATCGTTGATCTTTTCGACGAAAAGCTCGCGGGTGGGGAAGGCGATCAGCGAGAGCTCATTGATCGGCGTACCGTCCTGCTTTTCCGGCGGGCGCAGGATGGTGAAATGGACGAGGTCGACCGAGGCGTCCGATTTCAAGAGGTTGCGCCAGGCGCGCTCGCCGGCATGCGGTTCGCCGGAGACCAGCAGGACACGCAGGTTCTGGCGGATGCCCTCGATCAGGTGGATGGCGCGATTGTTGACGTCGGTGACTTCGCCCGGTGTCGCGGCGACCGAGAATTCGAGCACGTTGTTGCCGCCGCGGGGGACGCGAAAGGCAAAGGAGGTCTCGGCGCCGGGAACGGCGGGGATGGTGCCGAGGTCTTCGCCGTTCATCCTGACCGAGACGTCGGCCGGCTGGTTGGAGGCCTCTCCGTCGTCGAAGACGCGGAAGGTCAGTTCCTGTTCCTCGTCGACGATGCCGAAGCGCGGGGCGCGCAGGACTTCGATGCGGCGATCGAATTCGTCGGCCTTGCCGGTGATGAGGGAGTGGACCGGCGCGTCGAAGGGGAGCGCCTGGTTTTCGGCCGGGATGTCATGCACCTGGCCGTCGGTGACGAAGATTGCGCCGCCGACACGGGCAGGGGGAACATCTGTCGTTGCCGCAGCCAGCGCTTCGAAGAGCTTGGTGGAGGGGGCGTCGCTGTCGCCTGGATCGGTGACTTCAATGATGCGCGGCTCGATATTCGGGAAGCGGCCGAGGCGGTCGCGGATGCCCTGCAATGCCGCGTCGGTCTGCTCGGCGCGACCGGCGATCTGCTGGCTCTGGCTGCGGTCGACGATAACAGGCACGACAGTCGTCAGAGGATCGCGCTCTTCCTGGAGGAGAAGCGGGTTGGCGAGCGCTGCGAGCACGGCGATCGAGGCGGCCAGGCGGATGGCGGTGCCGCGTACGCCGCGCAGGAAGCCGAGGACGGACAGCACCACGGCCAGCACGGCGAGGGTGGCGATGGCGATCCAGGGGATGAAG
>JBKBRD010000279.1:2313-4577 GCA_046292405.1 Allobosea sp.
TTCGAGCGTCATGGTCTCACTGCCCCAGTCGTTCGAGCAGCGCAGGCACGTGGACCTGGTCTGCCTTGTAGTTGCCGGTCAGCATATACATCATGATGTTGACGCCGGAGCGGAAGGACATTTCGCGCTGCATCTCGTCGGCAGGCACGACGGGGAGCACGCTTGCGCCATTGGCATCGATCGCCCAGGCGCCCATGAGATCGTTGCCGGTGATCATGATCGGGCTCACGCCATCGCCGGAGGATGCGACGCCGCTGTTGCTGGAGAGCGCTTCCTGGCGGGCCTCGACCCAGAGCGGGCTGCCGCTGTAGCGGCCGGGAAAGCCCTGCAGCAGGTAGAAGGCGCGCGTCAGCACGTGGTCAGATGGCACAGGCTCCAGCGGCGGGATGTCGATATTGGCAAGGATCGCCTGCAGGCGTTCGCCGTTGGGAGAGGCCCCGACCTCGTTGCCGAGCGTAGAGCCCTGGTCGCGCGTGTCGAAGAGCACGGTGCCGCCTGATCGCATATAGGCGTCGATGCGGCTGATCGCGGCTGCTGACGGCATGGGCGCGGAAGCCGAGATCGGCCAGAAGATGATCGGGTAGAAGGAGAGCTCGTCTTTCGAAATGTCGACGCCAACGGGCGGGGCGGGTTCGAGCGTCGTGCGGTAGGTGAGGAAGTCCGTGAGGCCGGCGAGACCCTGCTCGGACAGGCGGTCGACCTCCGCGTCGCCGGTGATGACATAGGCCAGATGGGTGTTGTCGAGGCGTTCCAGGATCTGTTCATCGCCGGGCTTGGCATCGGCCGACTGAGCCAGCGCCTGACCGGGGGTAGTGGAGACGCCGAAGGCGAGAGCGAGGGCCAGGATCGAGGCGGCGGCGGCCGGTGCACGTTTCGGCAGGCGAGAGAAGGCGCCGCCCATGAACAGCACAATCAGGCTGTCGATGACGAGAAGCAGGAAGGCGAGCGTCAGCAAGCTTGGCTTCAGCGGGGTGGCGGCCGTGCCGGCCATCGGGTCGCGGGCGACGGTGAGGCCTGCCGGCGAGGGGAGCGGGCGGAGTGTGGCGTCGGATGGCAGGAGGTTGAGGGCGGTGAAGCCGTCTTCCGTGCCGTAGAGGCCGGGCGGGTTGTCGAAGGTGGCGGCTTCCGGACGTTCCGGGCCGAGCGAGAGCGGCTTTGCGGTCCCGGCTTCCGTCGTCAGCGCACCACGCTCGTTGAGCAGGCGGAAGGGCGGAAGCGACGGGGCGGTCGCCTGGCCGGCTTGCGCTTCGGCTGCGCCAACGCGGGTGAGCTGGACGATACGGCGGAGCATTTCGACGAAGGTGCCGGAAATCGGCAGGTCCGACCAGGTGGCTTCGGCGCTGACATGGAAGAGTACGATGCGGCCGGCGCCGTTGTCTTCGACAGTGACGAGCGGCGTGCCGTCGGCAAGGCTTGCCCAGGTGCGGGCGGCGAGATCCGGGGTCGGTTCGGCGAGAACCTGGCGCTTGACGAGGATACCTTCGGGGCGCGGCATGCCGGCAAACGGGCCGAAGGTCGGGAAGTCGGCGAGCGGCTGCGGCTCGGCCCAGGAGAGCGCGCCGCCGAGCGCGCGTTCGCCCTGACGCAGGATGACCGGGACCAGCGGGTCGTCTGCGGGGGCTGCGGCCAAGCGCGGACCGGCAAAGCGGATCAGCGTGCCGCCACGGTTGATCCAAGCTTGCAGCGGATCATAGACATCGGCCGGGAGACGGCCCACATCGGCGAGCACCAGAGCGGACGGGTTCTGGTTGAGGATCTCGGGGATGGCGACAGCGAGGTCGGTCTGGCCGGGCTTGACCACATCGGCATAGGGGCCAAGCGCGCGCTCGATGTAATAGAGCGGCGAGAGGAGCGGCTGGAAGCCGTCGCCGCTGTCGCCGGAGACGAGCGCGACCTTGCGGCGGCGGAAGCCATCGTCGAGCAGGTGGGTGGCGCCGGCGGAGGCAACACCTGCAATCGAGAGGCGGGCGAAATCATTGCGCAGTTCGAAGGGGGCGGCGATCTCGCCGGAAGCTTCTGATGTGCCGGGGGCGAAATCCACCTGGCCGGAGGCGATCACACGACCCTGGCGGTCCTGCGCATCGACGATCAGGCTGCGAGGTTCCGATGGGTTGAGGCGCGAGAGCGTGACGGTCAGCGCATCCGAGCCGTTGTTGGCGCCGGTGATCGCGACGCTTGCTGCACCATCGCCCTCGACGATGCGGAATTCGGCGGGGGAGAGGCTGGCGAGATCCGAGAGGAACGGGTCTTCGGCGTCACGCGCA
>JBKBRD010000280.1:0-4566 GCA_046292405.1 Allobosea sp.
CGCATGCGGCGTCACCACCGTGATCTCGAAATCGGTGGCGTCATCGAGCAGGCGGTCCGCCACCGGTTCGCGGAAGACGCCGAGAAGCCGCTGCCACCACGAGCCGTGCGAGCGTGGGCGGCCGATGACCAGCCGCGAGACGTTGCGCTGCCTTGCATAGCGCAGCACCTCGGCCGCGACGTTCGACTCCGCCAGCAGCACGACCGTCTCCGCGCCCAGCGTCTCCGCCAGACGCAAGGCTTCGAGGGTGGCCGCGCGCGCCTCGGCCGGCATGGCTTCATGCCGCGGGGTCGTCACCGTCGCGACGATCCAGGGCAGGCGCGACCGATCGGCCATGCGCTTGCCGGCGCGCACGAGGCTGCGGGCGACCGGCGCCTCGTTGATGCAGACGAGCAGGCGATCCTCGGCCGGCCAGGGGCCCTGGACCGCATGGGTCTGCATCCAGGCCAGCATCTCGGCGTCGACCCGGCTGGCGGCGGTGCGCAAAGCGAGTTCGCGCAGCGCCGTCAGCTTGCCCTTGCCGAAGAAGTTGTCGAGCGCCTGGCCGATCTGCTGCGGCACATAGACCTTGCCGTCCTGCAGGCGCCTGATCAGCTCTTCGGGCGGAAGGTCGATCAGCTCGATCGCATCGGCCCGCTGCAGGATCTGGTCCGGCACGGTCTCCTGCACACGCACGCCGGTGATGCGCGCGACCACGTCGTTCAGGCTCTCCACATGCTGGATGTTCAGCGTGGTGACGACGTCGATGCCGGCGTCGAGCACCTCGACGACATCCTGCCAGCGCTTGGGGTGACGCGAGCCCGGCGCATTGGTGTGGGCGAGTTCGTCGATCAGGGCGATGCCGGGTCGACGCGCCAGCAGGGCGTCGACGTCGAGTTCGCTGAGATCCTGGCCGCGATAGGCGACATGCCGGCGCGGCAGCTGCTCCAGCCCGTCCAGCAGGGCCGCGGTCTCGGCGCGCCCATGCGTCTCGACGAGCGCCGCCACGACGTCATGGCCCGCGCGCCGCCGCACCCGGGCCTCCTCGATCATCGCGTAGGTCTTGCCGACGCCGGGCGAGGCGCCGAGAAAAATCTTGAGCCGGCCGACGCTGCGCCCGCCTTCCCCGCGCGCTTCGGCGAGGAAGGATTCCGGTGTCGGTCTGTCGTCAGGCGCGCTGGGCATGGGCCACGGACCAGAGCATCAGGGCGCAAGCCTGTCGAGGGCCAGGTTGAGAGCCAAGACATTGACGCGCGGCTCGCCGAGGATGCCGAGCAGGCGCGACTCGGTCTGAGCCCGGACGAGCTGGCGGAGCTGCTCTTCGCTGCGCCCCGTCGCCTTGGCGATGCGTCCGAGTTGGGCGAGCGCGCCCTGCGGTGAGATATGGGGATCGAGGCCGGAGCCCGACCCCGTCACCAGATCGGCCGGCTGGGTCCCGCCGCCGAGCGCGGCCATGCGTTCGGCGATCGCCGCCTTCAGCGCAGCCGAACTCGGCCCGAGATTGGACCCGGTCGAATTGGCGGCGTTATAGGGGCTCTCGACGGTCCTGGTCGGATTCTGAGGATCGGGCGCCGTCGTCGCCGAGGGCCGGCCGTGGAAGTGACGATCCGAGGCGAAGGACTGGCCGATCAGGGCCGAGCCGACCACGGCGCCGTCCCTAATGACGACCGATCCGTTCGCCTGCCAGGGAAACACCGCCTGAGCGACGCCGGTGACGGCGAGCGGATAGGCGGCGCCGGTGACGAGGCTGAAGACGCCGAGAAGAACGAGGGCCGGGCGCAGATACGCGGTCATGGGGCGGCTCCTTAGGCCAGGCGCAGCAGATCGACGATCAGGTCGATCGCCTTGATGCCGATGAAGGGAACGATCAGGCCGCCGAGGCCGTAGATCAGCAGGTTGCGGCCGAGCAGGGTCGAGGCGGAAGCCGGCGCGTAACGCACGCCTTTCAGCGCGATCGGGATCAGCGCGACGATGACGAGCGCGTTGAAGACGATCGCCGAGAGGATCGCCGATTGCGGGCTGCCGAGGCCCATCACATCCAGCACCGCTAAGCCCGGATAGGCGGTGACGAACAGCGCCGGCAGAATGGCGAAATACTTGGCCACGTCATTGGCGATCGAAAAGGTCGTCAATGCGCCGCGCGAGATCAGAAGCTGCTTGCCGACCAAGACGATCTCGATCAGCTTTGTCGGGTCGCTGTCGAGGTCGATCAGATTGCCGGCCTCCTTGGCCGCGGGCGTGCCCGAATTCATGGCGACGCCGACATCGGCCTGCGCCAGCGCCGGCGCATCGTTCGAGCCGTCGCCGCACATCGCCACCAGCCGCCCCTCCGCCTGCTCCTTGCGGATCAGGGCGAGCTTGGCTTCCGGGGTCGCCTCGGCGAGAAAGTCGTCGACCCCGGCTTCGGCTGCGATGGCGGCCGCCGTCAGCGGGTTGTCGCCGGTGATCATCACCGTGCGGATGCCCATGCGGCGCAGCTCCGCGAAGCGCTCGCGGATGCCGGGCTTGACCACGTCCTTGAGATGGACGACGCCGAGCACCGCGTTGTCGCGCGCGACCACCAAGGGCGTTCCGCCGGAAGAGGCGATCTTGCGCACCGCCTGCTCGACCGTCTTCGGCAGCGCGCCGCCGGTGAGCTTCGCCATGGCGTCGGAAGCGCCCTTGCGCAGCGCGCGGCCGTCCGCGAGATCGGCGCCGGACATCCGCGTCTGCGCGGTGAAGGGCACGAAGACCGCGCCGGCGCCGGCCGCGGCGTGGAAGCCGAAGCGCCTGGCGGCCAGATCGATAATCGACTTGCCCTCCGGCGTGTCGTCCGACAGCGAGGCCAGGAAGGCGGCCTCGGCGAGATCGCGCTCACTGACCTCGGCCGCCGGCTCGAAGGCGTGGGCCATGCGGTTGCCGAAGGTGATCGTGCCGGTCTTGTCGAGCAGAAGCACGTCGATGTCGCCCGCCGCCTCGACGGCGCGGCCGGACTTTGCGATCACGTTGGCCTTGGCCAGCCGGTCCATGCCGGCGATGCCGATGGCCGAGAGCAGCCCGCCGATCGTGGTGGGAATCAGCGTGACGAACAGCGCCGCGAGATAGATCACCGGCAGCGTCGTCCCCGACCAGGAGGCGAAGAAGGGCAGCGTCGCCACGACAAGGAGGAAGACCAGCGTCAGCGCCGCCAGCAGGATGTCGAGCGCGATCTCGTTGGGGGTCTTCTGGCGCTTGGCGCCTTCGACCAGCGCGATCATCCGGTCGAGGAAGGTCTCGCCCTGGCGGGCCGTGACGCGGACCACGAGCCAGTCCGAGACCAGCCGCGTGCCGCCGGTCACCGAGGAGCGATCGCCGCCGGATTCGCGGATGACGGGCGCCGATTCGCCTGTAATCGCGCTTTCGTCGACGGAGGCGACGCCCTCGACGATCTCACCATCGGTCGGCACGGTGTCGCCGGCCTCGACCAGGATGACCTCGCCGGGCTCGAGCCGCTCGACGTCCTTGGTCCCATAGACGACCCGGTCGGCCGGATCGACCAGCACCTTGGCCAGCGCCGAACTCCGCGTCGCGCGGAAGGCGTCGGCGCGGGCCTTGCCCCGCCCTTCCGCGACGGCCTCGGCGAAATTGGCGAAGAGCACCGTGAACCAGAGCCAGATCGCGATCTGCAGACCGATCCAGAAGACGGGGCCGCCGATCAGCGCCTCGCGGACGACCAGAACCGTGGCGAGCAGCGAGACCAGCGCTGTCGAGAACATCACCGGATTGCGCGCCAGGCTGCGCGGATCGAGCTTGCGGAAGGCCTGCAGGATCGCAGGCCGGACGATGACGGGCGAGAACAGGCCTATCTCGGGGGGAGCATGCTTGCTCATGAGATGACTTTCCAATCGGCTCTAGAAGCTCTGCCCGGACAGGATCGCGACGTGTTCCGCGATCGGGCCGAGCGCAAGGACGGGGAGGAAGGTGAGCGCGCCGACGATCAGGATCGTCGCCACCAGCAGCGTGACGAAGAGCGGCCCATGCGTCGGGAAGGTGCCCGCGGTTTCGGCGGCGGGACGCTTGGCCGCGAGGCTGCCGGCGATCGCCAGGATCGGGATGATGTAGCCGAAGCGGCCGAGCATCATCGCGATGCCGAGGAGGCTGTTGTGCCAGGGCGTATTGGCGCTGAAGCCGGCGAAGGCCGAACCATTGTTGCCGGTCGCGGACGTGTAGGCATAGAGCAGCTCGGAGAGCCCGTGGGGACCCGCATCCTGCACCGAGCCTTGCGCCTGGCCGGTCGCAATCCCCAGCGAGGACAAGACCAGTATGCCGATCGGCATGACAAGCAGGGTCAGCGCAGCGAGCTTGATCTCGCGGGCCTCGATCTTCTTGCCGAGATATTCCGGCGTGCGCCCGACCATCAGCCCCGCCAGGAAGACGGTGATGATGACGAAGAGCAGCATGCCGGTGAGGCCGACGCCGACGCCGCCGAACACCACCTCGCCAAGCTGGATGTTGAGCATGGCGACGAGTCCGCCCAGCGGCGTGAAGGAATCGAGCATGGCGTTGACCGAGCCGTTGGAGGCCGCGGTGGTCGCCGCCGCCCACAGCGACGATGCGAGGATGCCGAAG
>JBKBRD010000281.1:0-4565 GCA_046292405.1 Allobosea sp.
CAGGCCCACTGGGTCCAGACGGTCGACCGGCATCTGATGCTGGGCGCGGGGCGCCCGGCGCTGATCCCGCTGCGCGGCGCGGTCGACGCGCTCGTCGAGCGCGGCGCAGTGGCGACGGCGCCGCGACGTATGCGGGCGGGGCTCATCCTGCCCAAGAGCCAGGCCGTCGCCGGCCTGCTCGCTGCGCCGCCGCGCCGGCTCGCCTGCCGGCGGGAGCGCGCCGGCTGATCAGACCTGACTCGGCTTGAACGTGTCGCAGGATTGCATCGAACCGCTGCGGAAGCCGGTGTTGAACCAGCGCGTCCGCTGCGCCGACGAGCCATGGGTGAAGGAATCCGGCACCACCTGCCCGCGCGAGGCCTTCTGCAGCATGTCGTCGCCGATCGCGGCGGCCGTGCGCATCGCCTCCTCGACATCGCCCGGCTCGATCCGGCCCATGGCCTGGATGTTGTGGGCCCAGACCCCGGCGAAGCAGTCCGCCTGCAGCTCGATGCGAACCGACAGGGCGTTGGCGTCGCGCTCGGAGGAGCGCTCCCGCAGCTGGTTGGCCTTGGGCAGGATGCCGATCAGGTTCTGGATGTGGTGGCCGACCTCGTGGCCGATGACATAGGCATAGGCGAAATCGCCGCCGCCGCCGAGCTTGCGCTGCATCTCCTGGAAGAAGGAGAGGTCGAGATAGACGCGCTTGTCCGGCGGGCAATAGAACGGCCCCATCGCAGCCTGGGCGGTGCCGCAACCCGAACGGTCCACGCCCGAAAACAGCACGAGCTTGGGCGGCTCGTAACGGCGATTGGCCTGCTGCGGCAGCACCTTGGTCCAGATGTCCTCGTTCTGCGCCAGCACGGCCGAGACGAACCGGCCCATCTCGTCCTGCGGCGGACCCGCGCTGCGCCGCGTTTCCTGGGTCGGCGCGTTGCGACCGCCAATGCCGCCGACCAGCTCCGCGCCGCCGATCAGCAGGCGCGGATCGATGCCGAGCGCCCAGCCGACCAGGCCGAGCACCACCATGGTGCCGATGCCGAGCCCGCCGCGGCCGCCGGGCAGCCCTGCGAACTCGCCGCCGCCGCCGCGCCGGTCCTCGAGGTTCTCCGATTGGCGATAATCGTCCCACTTCATGGTCGGCTTCCTGATCCCTTGGCCTTGCAATCTCTGCGAGCCCAACGCGGAACTCAAGCGAAGGGGTGCAGGCGGGCGAAAAATTCCGACCCGGTGCAATTCACAGGCAAGCCGATGGCGATCCGCTGGCTGACGCCGAAGGGCGATCGCGGCTTGGCCGATCCGAGTTCGAAGCGCTCATCCTTCTCGACGCTGCTTCGCAGGTCTTCAGGCTGAGGGCTCGCGAGCTCCCGAGCCTAGCCGCTCAGTGATAGCCGCTGTCGGCCTTAACCTTGCCGCGGAATGTCCAGTAGACGAAAGCGGTGTAGAACAGGATCATCGGCAGCAGGAAGATCACCCCCAGCGCCACGAAGATCTGCGAGGACGGCGCCGCGGCGACATCCCAGATCGTCAGGCTCGGCGGCACCAGATAGGGATAATTGGAGATCGCCAGGCCGAGGAAGCAGAGCACGAAGATCGCGACCGTGAAGGCGAAGGGCGTGAACTCGTGCTTTCCGTGCAGGCGCTTCCAGGCAAAGAAGCCGCATAGCGCCGTCAGCAGCGGGAACGGCCAGAGGAAGACGAGATTGCCGAGGGTGAACCAGCGCTCCGCGATGCGCGGATGGGCGTAGGGCGTCCAGAGCGAGACGACGACCGCGAAAAACAGCAGCCCGAGCAACAGCGATTTCGCCTGCGTGCGCGCACGCTCGGCCACCGGCCCCTCCGTCTTGTAGACCAGCCAGGTCGCGCCCAGCAGCGCATAGCCGATGACGACGCCGAGCCCGCACATCAGCGTGAACGGCGTCAGCCAGTCGAACGGCCCGCCCGCGAACTGGCGGTTCGCCACGGCGATGCCCTGGATCATCCCGCCCAGGATCAACCCCTGCGAGAAGGCCGCCAGCGTCGAGCCCAGCCAGAAGGCGAGATCCCAGACCCGGTGCTTCGGCTTCGCCACCCAGCGGAATTCGAAGGCGACGCCGCGAAAGATCAGCGCCAGCAGCATCAGCGTCACCGGCAGGTAGAAGGCCGGCATGATGATGCCGTAGGCGGTCGGAAAGGCGACGAAGAGCCCGCCGCCGCCGAGCACGAGCCAGGTCTCGTTGCCGTCCCAGAACGGCGCGACCGAGTTCATCATCTGGTCGCGCTCGCCCTCGTCCCGCGTCGTCGGGAACAGGATGGCGATGCCGAGGTCGAAGCCGTCCAGCACGACATAGAGCATGACCGCCGTGCCGATCAGGCCGGCCCAGATCACCGGGAGATACCATTCCATTGCGGTCGTTCCTCAGGTCGCGGGCTGGATCTTGTCGTCGCCGGGTTGGCCGTCGCCGAACAGGTCGGAGGCCGGCGCCTGCGCCGCCTTGAGCGGGCGCTGCGACGGCTGCTCGGGCGGGTCCTGCGTCGTGATGGCGTCGGGTCCCTTGGCGATCAGCCGGTTGATCAGCAGGATGCCGGCCGAGAAGACGACGCAATAGACGCAGACGAACAGCGCCAGCGAGACGGCGACCTGGCCGGTGGTGATCGGCGAGATCGCGTCCTTCGAACGCAGCACGCCCGTGGCGATCCAGGGCTGGCGGCCGACCTCGGTGACGAACCAGCCGGCCAGGATGGCCGTGAAGCCGAGCGGCCAGGTGTATTGCGCCACGAACAGCCAGCGGCGCTCTTCGAAGACCCGGCCCCTCCACCAGAGATAGGCGCCGATCCAGCCGAAGGCGACCATGAAGAAGCCGATGCCGACCATGATGCGGAAGCCGAAGAACGGCACCTTGACCGGCGGCCGGTCCTGCACGGCGAAATCGTTCAGACTCGGGAACAGCGCGTTCATGCTGCCATGGGTGACGAGGCTGGCGACGCCGGGAATCGAGATCTCGAAGCGGTTGACGCCCTTCTCCTCATCGGGCCAGGCGAACAGCACCAGCGGCGCGGGCTTCGAGGAATCCCAATGCGCCTCGATGGCGGCGAGCTTTGCCGGCTGGTACTTCGCCGTGTCCTCGCCATGGCGGTGGCCGATCAGCACCTGGGCCGGGGCGGTGATCGCGATCATCAGAATCGCCATCCGCACCATGGTCCGCGCCGATTCGGTGCGATGCCCCGCCAGCAGATGGCGGGCGCCCGTCGCCAGCACGACGAAGGCGGTCGTCAGATAGGCCGCCGTCATCATGTGCATGAAGCGCATGGGGAAGGTCGGGTTGAAGATGATCGCCATCCAGTCGAGCGGATAGGCGATGCCGTCGCGCACCTCATGCCCGGCCGGATACTGCATCCAGCTATTGGCCGAGAGAATCCAAAAGCCCGACAGCGCCGTCCCGCAGGCCACGATCACGGCCGAGAGGAAATGCAGCCAGGGCGGCACCCGCTTCCAGCCGAACAGCATCACGCCGAGAAACGACGCCTCGAGGAAGAAGGCGGTCAGCACCTCGTAGCCGAGCAGCGGCCCCAGCACATTGCCGACGGCGACCGAGAAGCGGCTCCAATTGGTGCCGAACTGGTAGGACAGCACGATGCCGGAGACCACGCCCATGGCGAAGGAGACTGCGAAGATCTTGGTCCAGAACCGCGCCAGCACGTGGAATTTCGGATCCTCCGTCTTGAGCCAGAGGCCGAGCAGCGTCGCGATATAGGCCGAGAGCCCGATGGTGAAAGCCGGAAACACGATGTGGAAGGAGATCGTGAACGCGAACTGGATGCGTGAAAGCAAAAAGGCGTCGATGGTCATCGCGGGGTCTCCGGCAGTCTCGGGCGCGGCGCGCCGAAGCAGGGGCGAGCGGCGATCGCAGCAGGCCCTGCGCAGCGATCATAGCGCCTTCTCAGCCTGCCTGAACGGTCGCCGATGTCGCAAGGACCGAACACGCAAAACCAGGCTGGAACCCGCGCGACTGTTCGCTTCGCACCACATCGGCAGGGGGCCGGAGCGCTATCCCTTTGCGTCCAGCGCGACCTTGAGCGCCCGCAAATCGCGCCAGGCCAGGCGCTTCTGGAACGGTTGATCGAGCAGGTAATCGGGATGAAAGGTCGCGATGGCGCTGATCTGCGGCCCACCCGCATCGAAGCTGAGCCATTTGCCGCGCGACGCCATCAGGCTTTTCACGCCCAGCAGGCTCCGCGCCGCCGGGGGGCCGAGACAGACCAGGAATTCGGGGCGCGCCAGCTGGATCTGCCGCTGGATGAACGGCAGGCACACGGCGATTTCCTGCGGCGTCGGCGTGCGGTTGCCGGGTGGGCGCCAGGGCAGCAGATTGGCGATGTAGACATGCTCCTGCCGGGTGAGCCCGATGGCCGCGAGCATGCGGTCGAGCAACTGCCCCGCGCGTCCGACGAAGGGCAGGCCGAGTCTGTCCTCTTCGGCGCCGGGCGCCTCTCCCACCAGCATCACCCGCCCCTGCGGGTTGCCATCGGCGAAGACCAGGTTCTTGGCGGTGGATTTCAGGGCGCAGCCTTCGAATTGCGCCAGCGCGGCGCGCAGTTCGTCGAGC
>JBKBRD010000282.1:0-4565 GCA_046292405.1 Allobosea sp.
CATGCCGACCCCGAGGAAGGACAAGGTCGCTTCCGACAGGATGGCGAGACCGAGATTGAGCGTGGCCGCCACCATGACCGGCGTCAGCGTATTGGGCAGGATGTGGCGCGCCATGATCCGGCGCGCCGGCACCTTGATGATGCGCGCCGCCAGCACATACTCCTTGCGCCGCTCGACCATGGTCGAGGCGCGCACGGTGCGGGCGTACTGAACCCAATTCGTCAGCGAGATCGACAGCACCAGCACGACGGCCGCGAAGGGCTCGCGCAGCGGCGGCGGCAGCAATTCGCGGAAGATCGCCGAGACCAGGATCGCCATCAGCAGCGTCGGGATCGACAGCACCGTGTCGCCGAGCCGCATCAGCAGATTGTCGATGCGCCCGCCATGGAAGCCGGCGAGCAGGCCGAGCGTGACGCCGATCGCCATCGAGACCAGGACGGCTGCAAGCCCGATCGCGAGCGAGACGCGCGTGCCGTAGAGGATGGCCGAGAGGACGTCGCGACCCTGCGGATCGGTGCCCAGTAGAAAGGGCCATTCGCCGTCCTTGCTCCAGATCGGCGGGATTTCCGCCTTGTCGATGAAGATCTGGGCGAGGTCGTGCGGGTTCTGCGGCGCGATCAGCGGGGCGAAGAACGCGGTCAGGATCAGCAGCGCCAGGACGATGGCCGAGAGCCAGGCCGCCGGCGTGCGGCGGAAGCTCCAGCCGATGTCGCTGTCGAGCAGCCTTCGCCAGCGCGACGCTCGCAGGCTCTCACCGGGCATTGGCGCCTCCGGCGATCGCATCCTCGCGCAGGCGCGGATCGACCCAGGCATAGGTCAGGTCGACGAGCGTATTGAGCGAGACGAAGATGAAGGAGACGACGATCAGATAGGCCGCCATCACCGGGATGTCGACGAAAGTGACGGCCTGGACGAAAAGCAGCCCCATGCCCGGCCACTGGAACACCGTCTCGGTGACGAGCGCGAAGGCGATCAGATTGCCGATCTGCAGCCCGGTCACGGTGATAACGGGCATCAGGCAGTTGCGCAGGCCGTGATGGAAGTTGACGGCGCGCGTGGTCAGCCCGCGGGCCCGGGCGAAGCGGATGAAATCGGTGCGCATCGTCTCCAACATCTCGGCGCGCACGAGGCGCATCACCAGCGTGATCTGAAACAGCGACAGCGTGACTCCCGGCAGGATCAGCGCCCGGCGTCCCGACGGCGTCAGGAAACCCGTGCTCCACCAGCCGAGCTGCACGGTCTCGCCGCGCCCGAAGGCCGGCAGCCATTGCAGCGTCACCGAGAAGGTCAGGATGAACAGGATGCCCAGCGCGAAGCTCGGCAGCGAGACGCCGAGGACCGAGACGAACTGCAGGGCCTTGGCGAGCAGGCTGTCGCGCGCGATCGCGGTGTAGACCCCGAGCGGGATGCCGATGGCGAGCGACAGGAAGGTCGCGACCAGAACCAGCTCGAAGGTCGCCGGGAAGCGCTCCGCAATCAGCGTGAACACCTCCTGCTGGTTGCGATACGATATGCCGAAATCGCCGCGCAGCGCATTGCCGACGAAGGTCGCGAATTGCAGGACGAAGCCCTTGTCGAGGCCGAGTCGGACCCGCAATTCATCGCGCTGCGCCTGGCTCGCCTGCTCGTTGAGCATCAGCTCGACCGGATCGCCGACGAAGCGGAAGATCAGGAAGGCGATGAACGCGACTGCGAGCATGACGCCGGCCGCGTTCAGGAGGCGCTTGAGCAGGAAGGCCGGCATCGTCGTTCCACCTCCAGGACTTTGCGGACCTTTCCGCCGGTCCGGGAGCGCGCCGGTGGCGCGTCCCGGGCTGGCGAGGCATTCACTTCAGCGTCGTCAGCCACAGCCTCGGCTTGTTGTCGGAGGCCTGCACGGTCTGCGCCACGCTGTTGCGCATGGCCCAGGCCATGGGCTGCTGGTGCATCGGGATGAAGAGGTGCTCGGCCTTGGCGATCTTGAGCGCCTCCTGCATCATCGCGATGCGCTTGGGCGTGTCGAGTTCGACGCCGGCCTTGTCGATCAGCGCGTCGATGCGGGGATCGCCCCAGGCGCCCCAGTTGAAGACGCCGCCCGAGCCGCTCTTCGAGCGGATCACCTGGATCAGGATCGAGTAGGCGTCGATCATCGGCTCGTTGGCCCAGCCGAAGGAGATGACGTCGAACTCGCCCTTGACGCGCTTGGGAGTCTGCTGGCTGCGCGGGCCGAGGCTGAGATTGGGCTTCAAGCCGGCGCGCGACCACATCGAGGCGACGGCCTGGCAGAACTCCTCCTCGTTGACGAGGCCGTCGCTCTGGCAATTCATCTGAAAATTGAAGCCGTTGGGATAGCCGGCCGCAGCCAGGAGCTTCTTGGCGCCGTCCAGGTCGAAAGGCAGGCGCACATCCTGCGAGGGCTCGTAGCCCGGTATCGCCGGGGCGATCAGCGCGCCGGTGTTGCGCGAAAGGCCGCGCATCGCGCGCTTCTGCACCGCGTCGATGTCGATGGCGCGGTACAGCGCCTCGCGGATGCGAATGTCCTTGAGCGGGTTCTTGTCCTTCACGTCGCTCTCGAACAACGCGTCCTTGAGGTTGAAGGCGAAGATCACCGTGCGGAGCTCGTTGGTCTGCAGGACCTTCACGTCAGGCGAGGCCGCAAGACGCGGCAGGTCCTGCAGCGGTGCGACGTTGGTGAAGTCGATCTCGCCCGACAATAGCGCCGCCACCCGGGTGGAGGCCGAGGCGATCGGCATGAACTCGATCGTGTCGATGTTGTGCCGCGGCTTGTCCCACCAGCTCGGGTTCTTGGCGTAGACGGTCTTGGAATCCGCGCGGCGGCTCTCGACCGTGAAGGGCCCGGTGCCGTTGGCGTTGTCGGTGGCGTATCCCTTGACGCCCTTGCCGGAATCGGTCGGCAGCAGCGCGTTGTTGGCCTCGAGCCAGGGCTTGTTAAAGATGAAGATGTTGGTCAGGTCGTTGAGCAGCAACGGGTATGGGCCGTTGACCTCGATCTCGACCGTCGACGCGTCGATCTTCCTGGACGATTTGTAAGCCGGCAGATTGCCCTTCAGCGGCGAATCCGGATGGGTGACGCGCTCCAGCGAGGCGATGACGTCGTCGGCGGTGAAGGGCGCGCCGTTGTGGAACTTGACGCCCTGGCGCAGTTTGAAGCGCCACACCGTCGGCGAGACCGTCTCCCAGCTTTCGGCCAGAGCGGGCTCGATCTTGAGATCGCCGGTGTAGCGCACCAGCCCCTCATAGACATGGTTGAGCACCGAGAGCGTGAAGGTGTCGCC
Source organism: Allobosea sp. (assembly GCA_046292405.1). Classification (GTDB taxonomy): domain Bacteria; phylum Pseudomonadota; class Alphaproteobacteria; order Rhizobiales; family Beijerinckiaceae; genus Allobosea. Next base: position 3,276 of record JBKBRD010000282.1, read on the forward strand.
ATAGGAATAGGGGTCGAGCGAAGCGATCTCGCGGGCGGCGCCCCATTTCAGCGTCTTGGCGCTCGCGGTGTCGAGGACGCCGCCGGTCCCGCTCAGGGCCAGCGCGGCAAGCGCCGACAGCATCCAGTTCCTGCGTATCCGGCCAGACTTCGTCATCGCGCCAACTCCCCTAAACATGGACCCGGAGCGGCGGCATCGGCGCTCTCGGACTGCCTGCCACTGCCGCATTTTCACGCAGACTGGCGCGTAACACAGCACATCGTGTGCAAAAAATTATCAAACTTGCATACGATACAGCGAAGGTATTGTATGCGATTTATGATGACAAGCGAAAAACTGGAGCGGAGCGGAAACCCGTGACATTGACTGCGCCGGCACGGGTCGCGGGAGCGGCCGCGGCAGCACGGAGACGGGCCACGATGAGTCAACTGCGGACGCCGGGATTGCGGGCGCAATCGGTGTACAAGGCGCTGCGCCGCGCCATCATCGAGCAGGCTCTCAAGCCGGGGATGAAGCTGCCGGAGGATTCGATCGGCGAGCAGCTCGGCGTCAGCCGCACCCTCGTGCGAGAGGCCTTCGGTCGCCTCGCCGTCGAGGGGCTGGTCGAGCTCAAGCCCAATCGCGGCGCATCGGTCGCGTATCCGACGCTCGAGGAAGCGCGCGACGTCTTCGACGTCAGGCGCGGGCTGGAGCGGCAGGTCGCCGAGAGCCTCAGCGGGCGGCTGACGGCGGCGCAGGCCGCCGAACTCGAGGCCCATGTCCGCCAGGAGGAGAGCGCGCACCGGCGCGACGGTCCCGAATCGATCAGGCTGGCCGGCGAATTCCATATCCGCCTTGCCGAGATGACCGGCAACGCGCTGCTCCTGCGCTATGTCCAGGAGGTCTCGTCGCGCTGCTCGCTGATCCTTGCGATCTATGGCCGGCCGCATTCCTCGGAATGCGCGGTGTCGGAGCATCGCCAGCTGATCGAAGCCTTGTGCGCGGGGGACGCCGCCCGCGCCACGCAGCTGATGGACCACCATCTGCAGGCCGTGGTGACGCGCGCGCTGCTGACGCCACGCGCCGAACGCGACATCCGCGAACTGCTAGCGCCCTATGCCCTGAGCGAAGGATTGACCCTGCCGTGACCGAGCCAGCCCATCCGCACCGGCAGCCCGTCGGGGCCGCCGATACCGTGACCTTCGACTTCGCGACGCTGACGCCGCGCGAGCGCTACAAGCTGCTGATCGGCGCCGTCGTGCCGCGGCCGATCGCGCTCGTCACCACCGTGGACGGACGGGGCGTCGTCAA
>JBKBRD010000283.1:0-4529 GCA_046292405.1 Allobosea sp.
GCCGATCACCGCGGCGATCCTCGTCGCTCTCCTCGACAGGCCAAGGCCTTGCGCCTCGGCCTGGCGGGGTAGGTGGATTTTTCACCCAGGGGCATGGCGCTCCACCCGGCTTCGATTATGCTCCGGTCGAACGCCGTCGGCCGAGGCCGGCTCGGCCGGCTGGAAGAGGCGCGCCATGAGCTATGAATTCCTGCTGACGACGCTGATCGTCGTCGCCTCGCCGGGCACCGGCGCGATCTACACCATCGCCGCCGGCCTCTCGCGCGGCGCGAAGGCGAGCCTGATCGCGGCGCTGGCCTGCACGCTCGGCATCATCCCGCATATGGCTGCGGCCATCACCGGCCTCGCCGCGCTGCTGCACACCAGCGCGCTTGCCTTCGAGATCATCAAATATTGTGGCGTCGCCTATCTTCTCTATATGGCCTGGGTCACGCTCGGCGAGCGCGGCGGGCTGACGGTCGAAGCGGAGCAGGCGCCGCGTTCGGTGTGGCAGGTGCTGACCACGGGCGTCCTGATCAACATCCTGAATCCGAAGCTCTCGATCTTCTTCTTCGCCTTCCTCCCGCAATTCGTGCAGGCCGGCGAGCCCCAGGCGCTGGCAAGGATGCTGGAGCTGAGCGGCGTCTTCATGCTCGCCACCTTCGTGGTGTTCGCGCTCTACGGCGTCTTTGCCGCGGCGATGCGCAGCCATGTCGTCTCGCGCCCCCGGGTCATGCTCTGGATGCGCCGCAGCTTCGCCGCCGCCTTTGCCGGGCTCGGCCTCAAACTCGCTCTGACCGAACGCTGAATCTGCGCGCCGAAGCCGCCGCGATGTTGCAACGGCGCCATGGCCTCGGCTAGTGCTGGAGCGCAGCCCATTCCAGCGCCGAAGGCAATGCGATGAAGAAGGTTTTTCCTGACGCCAAGGCGGCTCTCGCCGACGTCATCAAGGATGGCATGACCATCATGGCCGGGGGCTTCGGCCTGTGCGGCATTCCCGATGTCCTGATCGAGGCCGTGCGCGAGAGCGGCGCGAAGGATCTGACCTTCATCTCGAACAATGCCGGCATCGACGGCGCCGGCCTCGGCATCCTGCTGGAGACCCGCCAGATCCGGAAGATGATCTCGTCTTATGTCGGCGAGAACAAGCTCTTCGCCCAGCAATACCTCGCCGGCGAGCTCGAGCTCGAATTCACGCCCCAGGGCACGCTGGCCGAGCGCATCCGCGCCGGCGGCGCCGGCGTCCCGGCCTTCTACACCAAGACCGGCGTCGGCACGCTGGTGGCGGAAGGCAAGGAGGAGCGCGAGTTCGACGGCGAGCGCTACATCATGGAGCGCGGGCTTTTCGCCGATATTTCGCTCGTCCACGCCTGGAAGGGCGATACCGAAGGCAACCTCGTCTATCGCAAGACGGCGCGGAACTTCAATCCGATGATGGCCTCGGCCTCGCGCATGACCATCGCCCAGGTCGAGCATCTGGTCCCGGCCGGCGAGATCGACCCCGATCACATGCACACGCCCGGCATCTTCGTGAAGCGGATCGTGCATGTGGAGAGCCCGGTCAAGCGCATCGAGCAGCGCACCACCCGCAAGCGCGCCGCTTAGAGCTTGGATATGTGAGCCCTCATCCTGAGGAGCGCTCAGAAGGAGCGCGTCTCGAAGGATGCTCCAGACCTCTCCGGAGCCTCCTGAAGCATCCTTCGAGAGGCCGCTCGGCGCGGCCTCCTCAGGATGAGGGCTCAGGACGAGATCAAGTCATCAAGGAGTCTTCGACCATGCCCTGGACCCGTGAGCAGATGGCGGCCCGCGCCGCGAAGGAACTCAAGGACGGCTATTACGTCAATCTCGGCATCGGCATCCCGACGCTGGTGTCGAACTACATTCCCGAAGGCGTGAGCGTTCAGCTCCAGTCCGAGAACGGCATGCTCGGCATGGGCCCCTTCCCCTATGAGGGCGAGGAAGATCCAGACCTGATCAACGCCGGCAAGCAGACCATCACCGAGCTGCCGACCACCAGCTATTTCTCCTCCGCCGATTCCTTCGGCATGATCCGCGGCGGCCATATCGACCTCTCCATCCTCGGCGCCATGCAGGTGGCCGAGAATGGCGACCTCGCCAATTGGATGATCCCGGGCAAGGTGGTGAAGGGCATGGGCGGGGCGATGGACCTCGTCGCCGGCGTCAAGAAGGTCGTCGTGGTGATGGAGCATGTCGCCAGGAACAAGGACGGCACGGAATCGCCGAAGCTGCTCACGGCCTGCGACCTGCCGCTGACCGGCGCCGGCGTGGTCGACATGGTGATCACCGATCTCGGCGTCTTCGCCATCGACGAGAATGGCGGCGGCATGAGCCTGATCGAACTCGCCGAGGGCGTGACGCTGGACGAGATCACGGCCAAGACCGAAGCGGCGTTCAAGGTCGCGATCTGAGCCCTCAATTTTAAACAGCCCTCATCCTGAGGAGGCCCGCAAGGGCCGTCTCGAAGGATGCTCCAGAGGGTGATGGAGCCACCTGGACCATCCTTCGAGACGCTGCTTTGCAGCTCCTCAGGATGAGGGCTGCAGGGCTGGGTCAGCTTCGTTCCCCTTCCGCTCTCTCCGGCGGAGCTAGCAGGCTCAGGCGCTGCGCGTTTCCCAGCCGGCGCGCAAAAGCTCGGGCGCGTCCCGCTCCTCCTCCGGCCAGCCCAGGCAGAGATAGGCGATCAGCTTCCAGCCGGGCGGGGTCGCGAGCGCGGCGCAGACCGCCTCCGGCTCGAGGATCGAGACCCAGCCCAGGCCGACGCCGTGGATGCGCGCCGCCAGCCAGAGCTGGGTGATGGCGGCGACGACGGAGTAGTCCAGCATCTCCGGCATGGTCCGGCGACCGAGCCCGTGGCCCCGTGGCGTTTCATGGTCGCAGAACACCGCGATCTGCTCGGGCGCCTCCTGCAGCCCGGCCAGTTTCAGGCTGGCGTAAAGTTTTGCGCGCTCGCCCTCGTAATCGGCCAGCGCCGCCGCGTTGCAGCGGGAAAAATTCGCCCGCACCGCCGCCCGCTGCGCTTCGTCATGGACGCGCACCCAGCGCCAGGGCTGCGAATAGCCGACCGAGGGGGCGAGCTCCGCCTGCGCCAGCAATTCCTCCACCAGCCCTGCGGGCAGCGCCTCGCGCCGGAAGCGCCGGACATCGCGACGCCAGGCCAGCAGCGTCGCGAATTGCGCGGCGAAATCGGCGTCGAAACGCGGCGGCGTGCGCTCGGACCGGCTCATTCCGCCACCGCGATGGCGTGGAAGAACGAGCCGCTGACCAGCCCGCGCCGGCTGCCGGCCGGCTTGGGCGCCGCGCCATGCGGGTCGGTCACAATGGCGAAGGGCGCGTCCTCGCCCATGGCCGTGATCGTCGCATAATGGAATTCATGGCCGGTTAGGCCGCTGCCCGCCGGCCCCAGCGGTCCATCCGCCTGCAGCACCGCGCGGCGATAGCCGAGATTCATCTTGCGCGTCGCAAAGCTGGTCTCGACCCCGAGCAGGCCGGCCATGGCATGCGACGCGCCGTCGGCGTCGGTCAGGCTCTTGCCCAGCACCATGTAGCCGCCGCATTCGCCATGCACCGGTCGCGTTTCCGCGAAAGCGCGCAGGCCCGAGAGGAAGCGCGCGGCGCCGGCGATGCGCGAGGCATGCAGCTCCGGATAGCCGCCGGGCAGCCAGCAGGCGTCGCAGCGCGCGGGCGGCGGCTCGTCGGCGAGAGGCGAGAAGGCGATGAGTTCGGCGCCGCTCGCCCGCCAGCCCGCCTCGACATGCGGGTAGACGAAGCTGAAGGCGGCGTCGCGGGCGATGGCGATGCGCTGGCCTGGCGCGGGCAAGGCCTGCGCCGGGGCGCCGCCGATGGCGGGCGTCGGCCCCGCCGCCGCCACCAGCGCGTCGAGATCCACCGCCGCCGTCACTGCATCGGCCAGAGCCTCCAGCCGCGCCTCGAGATCCTGCGTCTCTCCCGCCTGGACCAGGCCGAGATGGCGTTCGGGCAGGATCAGGCTGGCTTCGCGCGGCAGCGCGCCGAGCACGGGCAAGCCGATGCGCGCCATGCCCTGTCCGACGAGGCGGCTATGGCGCTCGCTTGCGACCTTGTTGAGGATGACTCCGGCGATCGTGATGCGCGGATCGTAATGCATGCAGCCCAGCGCGATGGCGGCGGCCGATTGCGCCTGCCCGGACACGTCGATGACGAGCACGATCGGCCAGCCGAGCAGCGCCGCGATATCGGCGCTGGCGCCGGTGCGCCCTTCCGCGCCGGGCACGCCGTCGAACAGCCCCATCGAGCCTTCGGCGATGATGAGGTCGCTGTCGCGCGTCGCGTCGCCCGCGATCTGGCGCAGCAACGCCGGCGGCATGGCGAAGGAATCGAGATTGGCGCTGGACGCCCCCGTTGCGGCGGCGTGGAAGGCGGGGTCGATGTAATCGGGCCCGCATTTCAGACCGCGCACGGTCAGCCCGCGCCGCACCAGTGCGCGTTGCAGGCCGAGCGTGATCGTGGTCTTGCCTGAGCCCGAGCGCGGCGCGGCGATGATCAGGCCGTGA
>JBKBRD010000284.1:0-4516 GCA_046292405.1 Allobosea sp.
AGTAAGGCCGGGGCCGCGTCCGGGGCTCTCGCGCCCCGGACGGTGGAGCGACGTGTATCGGGATGGGCGCTCGCGCCCTCCCTGCCTGTGCGAGGCCAGCGGGAACCGCCTGCCATGATGAATGTGACGGTAATCAGCCAGATCCTTTGGACCTCGCTCGCGACCTCCAGCTATTTCGTGCTTTTCGCCGTGGCCTTCGCCTTGGTGCTGAAGGTCAACAAGGTCTTCAATTTCGCCCAGGCGGGCATGATGACCTGCGGCTTCTACGCCGCTTATGTCAGCGTCGGCCTGCTCGGGCTGCCTGGCCCCGTCGGCTTCGCCGCGGCGATTCTGGGCGGCGTCGGCATGGCCTTCCTGCTCGAACGCTTCGGCTTCGCGGTGCTGCGGCGCCGCAAGGCCTCGCCGATGTTCGTCTTCATCTTCACGCTGGTGGCCTCGCAGTTCATCACCTACGCCATGACCATGGTCTTCGGCACCTGGCCGACAACGATCTTCGCCTCGATGTTCTGGCCGGTCACGCTGGTCGCCGACGTCGCGGTCAGCGCCTGGGATCTGCCGGCGCTCGGCGCGACCGTGCTCGTGCTCGCCGGCCTCTGGGCCTTCCTGCGCTACACCCGCTACGGCCAGTTCATGCTGGCGGTCGCCGACAATGCCGATCTCGCCGAACTCTACGGCATCCGGAAGGACCGTGTCCTGCTGGTGACCATGCTGATCGCCGGCGCCATCGTCGGCATCGGCATGTTCCTCTACGGCTCGCGCGCCCAGGTGCAGCCGGCGGCCGCGACCGAGCTGATGCTCTTTGCCGTCGCCGCCACGATCCTCGGCGGCATCGGCAATATCTGGGGCGCCGCCCTGGCCGCGGTCGTGCTCGGCGTCGTCCAGAACAGCTCGATCCTGTTCATCCCCTCGGCCTGGCAGGGCTTTCTGCTCTTCGCCTTCCTGTTCTTCGCGATCGTGCTGTTCCCGAACGGCTTCCGCCTGCCTGAGAACAGCAAGGCGCTCAAGCGGGCGGCCATGCCCGCCGCCGTCGCCGGCAAGGAAGGCTGACCGATGGATTACGTCTACACCATCCTGATCCTGATCGGCCTGTTCGTGATCCTGGCCTCCAGCTTCGATCTGGTGATCGGCCATTGCGGGCTGATCTCCATCGCCCATCCGACCTTCTATGCGATCGGCGCCTATGTTTCGGCGATGCTGGCCAAGGAGGCCGGCATGCCGATCCCCTTCGCCATGCTGTGCGGCGGCGCCGCCGCGTTCATGGCGTCGATCCTGGTGGCGCTGCCGTCGCTGCGCGTCTCCGGCGACTATTTGCTGATCGCCAGCATCGGCTTTCAGCTCGGCATGATCGAGCTCGCCAAGCACATCCATGCCATCGGCGGGGCCGGCGGGCTGACCAATATCCCGTCCTTCCTCGTCAATGATTACGGGCGCGAGGCCTATGTTGCGCTGGTGCTCGCCGGGGCGGCGGCGACCGTGCTCTTCGTGCGCTGGCTGACGCGCGGCCCCTATGGCCGGATGATGGCGGCGATGCGCGACGACGAGCTCGCCTTCTCGATGCTCGGCCGCAACGCGATCTGGGTGAAGGTGTCGATCTTCGCCATCGGCTCGGGCATCGCCGGCGTCGCAGGCGGCCTCTACGCCCATTATTTCCGGTTTCTTGAGCCTGACCAGTTCGGCCTGCTGCAATCCTCGGCCATCCTGACGATGGTCGTCGTCGGCGGCATGCGCACGACGCTCGGCCCGGTGATCGGCGCGGTCGTGCTGCAGATCCTGCCGCAGGCGATCACCTTTTTCGGCCTGCCGCCGAGCATCCTCGGCCCCCTGCAGGGGCTGATGTTCTCGGGCCTCGTGCTCGCCTTCATGTTCCTGCGGCCGCAGGGGTTGATTGCGGCGCCCGCCGTCTGGTCGGGCCGCGGCGCGAAGGGGCGTCCCCATGGCTGATGTCCTGACGATCAAAGGGCTGAACAAGCGCTTCGGCGGCATCGTGGTGGCGGATGCGATCGACCTCAACCTGGTCGGCGGGCGCGTGCTCGGGCTCATCGGCCCCAATGGGGCCGGCAAGACCTCGCTGTTCAACCTGATCTGCGGCGTCGTCCAGCCGGATGCCGGCTCGATCACCCTGAACGGACAGGCCCTCGAAGGGTTGCCGATCCGCGAGCGGGCGCGCATGGGCCTGGCGCGGACCTGGCAGAACCTGCGGCTGTTCAGCTCGCTGTCCGTGCTCGACAACGTCCTGCTCGGTCCGCGCGAATACAGCGCCGACCGGCTGACCGACCTGTTCCTGCGGCCGGGCCGCGTGGCCGAGCGCGAACGCGACAGCCTCGAGCGCGCCCACGCCATCCTCGAACGCACCGGGCTGGCCGACATCGCCCATGCGCCGATCCAGGACATCACCTTCGGCCAGCAGAAGCTCGTCGGCGTCGCGCGCGCGCTGATGAACGACGCGACCTGCCTGCTGCTCGACGAGCCGATGGCGGGCGTCGAGGGGCAGGCCTATGCGCTGATCCAGAAGGTGGTGCGCGACATCGCCGCCAGCGGCGTCGCGATCTGCGTGGTCGAGCACAACGTCGCCTTCATCCGCGACCTCTGCGACGACGGCGTCTTCATGTTTGCCGGCAAAGTGCTTGCGCGCGGCGGCGTCGAGACGCTGATCGCCGATCCGCAACTCACCGAACTCTATTTCGGGACCTGAACAGTGCTAGCAATCAACGGCCTGGTGGCGGGATACGGGTCCCTGACCGTGCTGCGGGACCTGTCGCTGTCGATTCCCGACGGCGCGAAACTCGGCGTCTTCGGCCATAATGGGGCCGGCAAGACGACGTTCCTGCGCTGCCTGATCGGCGCGCACAGGCGCAGCGCCGGCACGATCAGCTGGAATGGCGAGGCGCTGCCGGAGGGCGACGTGCCCGCGACGGTGAGCAAGGGCATCGCCTTCGTGCCGCAGGGCCACAACGTCTTCCCGACGCTCAGCGTCGAGCAGAACCTGACCATCGCCGGCCTGCCCTTCGGCAGCGACTTCCTCCCGGAAGTCTTCAAGCTGTTCCCGGTGCTGGACGAACGGCGCAGCCAGCGCGCCGGCTCGATGTCGGGCGGCGAACAGCAGATGCTGGCGCTCGGCATGGCCTTGATGACGCAGCCGAAATGGCTGCTGCTGGACGAACCGTCGACGGGCCTCGCGCCGGTCATCGTCCGCAATGTGATGGACCGGCTGCGCGACGTGAATGCGCGCTTCGGCACGGGGCTGATCGTGGTCGAGCAGAACGTCCCGGCCACGCTGAAGCTGGTCGACCGCGCCATCATCATCAAGTCCGGCGGCATCGTGTTCGACGGCGCATCTGCGGAACTCTCCGCCAATTCGGATCTGTGGGCATGGTTTTGAACGTCTCCCCCGACAGCGATCCGGTCCTGCGCGCGCGCTCGGCGCAGGCGCTGACCCGGCTATGCGCCTGGGCGGTCGCCGCCAATGCGCTGCCGCTGCCGCCCGCGATCCGCCATCGCGCGGCGCTGGTGCTGCTCGACGATATCGGCGCGGCCATGGCGGCGTCGACCGAGCCTGAGGTGACGGCGGCCCGCGACATCGAGGCGCGGTCGTCGCGCGCGGCGGAAGCGACCGTCTTCGCCGCCGGCGCGCCCAAGCTCGACCGTATCGGCGCCGCCGTCGCCAACGGCATGGCGGCGGCCTGGTGCGAACTCGACGAGGGTTTCCGGCTCGCGCCCTGCCATGCCGGCATCTGCATCTGGCCGACGCTGCTGGCCGAGGCGGAAGCGAGCGGCGCGAGCACGGCCGAGACTCTGCGGGCGCTGGCGATCGCCTATGACATCACCGCCCGCATCGCGCTGGCCTTCCCCTTCGCCAAGATGAGCGTGCACCCGCATGCGGCCTACGCCACCATCGGCGCGGCCGCGGGCATCGGCCTGCTGCGCCAGCTCGATGCCGCGCAATTTCTCCAAGCCGTCACGGGCGCAGCCAGCATGACCTTCGCCGGGCCCTACGGCCACGCCATCGACGGCGCGCTGGTGCGCAACGCCTGGACGGCGGCGGGGGCCTGGATCGGTTTCCGGGCCGTCGATTGGGCGCTGGCGGGCGTCGCCGGCATTCCGGAAACCGCCTACGACGTGTTCTCCGTGTCCTTCGGGACTGACTGCAAACCTGACGAACTCGACCGCGATCTCGGCGCGACATGGGCGATCGGCGACGGCTATCACAAGATCTTCGCCTGCTGCCAGTATGCGCATTCGGCGATCGAAGCGTCGCTGGAACTGCATGAGCGGCTCGGGCCGGAGGCGCGCAACCAGGTCGCCGCCATCACCGTCGAGACCCATCCGCGCGGTCTGACCCTGACCGGCGTCGAGCCGCCGACCGTGCTGGCGGCGAAATTCTCGATGCCGCACGCTTTGGCCGCCGTGGCGCGGCTTGCGAGCGGCGGCCAGGCGGCGTTCTCGAGCGCGGCCAGGACTGACCCCGCCATCGCGGCCCTGCGCCGCAAGGTGACGCTGAAGCCGCTGCAGCATCTCG
>JBKBRD010000285.1:0-4500 GCA_046292405.1 Allobosea sp.
ACGATATCGGCGTCGCCGTCGAGGTCTCGGACCGGCTCGCGGTGATGTATGCCGGGCAGATCGTCGAGACCGGCACGGTGCGCGAGCTGCTGCGCGATCCGCAGCACCCCTATACGCGCGGGCTGCTCGCCGCCAATCTGCACGGCGCGAAGAAAGGCGAGCGGCTGGAGGCGATCCCCGGCGCGCCGCCGGCGGTGACCGAGCCGCCATCCTCCTGCTCCTTCGCGCCGCGCTGCAAGCATGTGCAGGAGCGCTGCCGCGCGGCCCTGCCGCCTGCGGTGGCGCTCGGCGACGGTAGGATCGTGCGCTGCGTCCTGCCGGAAGAGCGGCTGGTCGCCGCGCAATAGCTTTGGCCAGGGGCGGGCCGCCTCAGAAGAGGCTGCCCTGTTCGTCGGGTGAAGAGGCGGTCGGGTTCCGCCTGGCCCGCGCGGGCGGCGCAGGCGGGGCGGCGCCGGCGAACGGCTCCTGCACCAGCGGATTGTCGTTGGCCACCTTGTTCACCGCTGAGCCGATGCGCACCATCTCGAGCAGATCGTCCGGCGGCGGGCGCAGCAGCGTCCCGACCGCATCCGCCGCATTGCCGGGATCGAGCCAGCGATCGTAGTCGCGCGGATCGAGAATGACCGGGCAACGATCATGGATCGCCGCCATCAGCCCGTTGGCCGGCCCGTTGATCAGCGCGACCGTGTCGATTTCCGATCCGTCAGGCGAATGCCAGGTCTCCCAGAGCGCGGCGAAGGCGAAGAGCCCGCGGTCGGGCCGGCGAAACAGATAGGCCCGGCTCTCGCCCTGCCGACCCTGGCCGATGCGATGCCATTCGTAGAAGCCGTCGGCGGGCATCAGGCAGCGGCGGCGCGTCAGCGCGGCGCGGAAGGAGGGCTTTTCGGCGGCGCTCTCGCCGCGGATGTTGATGATCAGCGGGAAGCTCTTGAGGTCCTTGACCCAGCCGGGAATGAAGCCCCAGCGCATCAGCAGGAACTGACGGGCGCCGTCATGCGCCCGGATCACGGGGACCGGCTGCGTCGGCGCGATGTTGTAGCGCGGCGGAAAATTCGGCCGCTCGCCATAGGCGAAGAGACGCTGCATCGCGTCGGGCGGGAGGGTGATGGCGTAGCGTCCGCACATGACTTCTGCATGTGGGCGTCGAGCCCCCCGGGAGCAACACTTTCTTTGTGTTTATAGCGTCATAGTCCTCGGCGTTCTCGGGGCTCAGAATGACGATCTCAGCATTGCGAGCACCCAAGGTTGCGCCCTGCGAGGCGCTATCTCCACCGGTGCAGCCGCAACTCTCGACCGACTATCTCAATCGTTTCGGCGAAGCGCTGATGCTCATCGAAATGGCGCCTATGGACGCCTCCGTGCTGGCGGAGCTGCAGTCATGGGCGATCGTCGGCTATGTCGAGCATTTCAGACTCTCGCAATTGCGCGGCCGCGCCGCCGCCATTGCGGGCTATGAACAGCTCAGCCCCAGCCGCCGCCGCTCTTTCGATGCGCTCTGCGAGACGATGAACCAGCTCATCCGCGACGCGACCGAGCAGTTGACCAGCCTTGAGGACCCCGAAGAGATGGCGCTGCAGGCGAGCCTCATCGGCATCGCGCTGCGCGGCCATATCTCGCGCGCGACCCAGTTCATCAACGCCAATGGCACGGTCGACCCGGAGCTCTTCGACGGCGTGCGGCTGCAGGACGACATCGACGCGATGTTCGCCTGATCAGCCGCGCCGGTGCGCGCCGACCAGGAATTCGCGATTGCCGTCGCCGCCCTCGATCGGCGAGGGAATGCGGCCCAGCAGCGCAAAACCCAGCGCCTGCAGCGCCGCCTCGATCTCGACGCAGACGCGCTCGTGAATCTCGGCGTCGCGCACCACGCCCTTCTTCAAGGCGCTGCGCCCGGCCTCGAATTGCGGCTTCACCAGCGCCACCAGGGCCGCGTCGGGCGCCAGCAACGCGGAGATTGGGGGCAGCACCAGTTTCAGCGAGATGAAGCTTACGTCGATCACGGCCAGCGACGGCGCCGCAGACCCTTGGTCCAGCACGAGGCTGCGAATGTCCTGGCCCTCCAGGCTTTTCACCCGCTTGTTGCCCTTTAGCGAGGCGTGCAACTGCTCGCGCCCGACATCGACCGCGACGACATGGCGCGCGCCGCGCTTCAGCAGCACATCGGTGAAGCCGCCGGTCGAGGCCCCGATGTCGAGGCAATCGCGGCCCGTGGGATCGAGGCCGAAGGCGTCGAGCGCCGCGACCAGCTTCAGCCCGCCGCGCGAGACGTAAGGATGCGGCGCTTCGGCTGCGATCTGGACGTTGCGGGCGAGCATGTCGGAGGGTTTTCGCACGAGCGCGCCGCCGGCGGTGACGAGACCGGCCGCGATCGCAGCCTGCGCGCGGGCGCGGCTTTCGAACAGCCCGCGCTCGACCAGCAGCTGATCGGCCCTGATCTTCACCTGGGCCGCGGGCTCAGGCCCGCTTTGCGGCGCTGGGCACGCCGAGCGCCGCCTCGACGGTGCGCACGATGCCGGCCGCATCCAGCCCGGCCTGCGCATACATCGCCTCGGGCTTGTCATGCTCCTGGAAGCTGTCGGGCAGGGTCAGAGTACGGATCTTGAGCCCGCCATCGAGCAGGCCGGTGCGGGCGAGCAGATGCAGCACGAAGCTGCCGAAGCCGCCGACGGAGCCCTCCTCCACCGTGACCAGGATCTCGTGCTCGCGGGCCAGCCGCAGGATCAGCGCCTCGTCGAGCGGCTTGGCGAAACGGGCGTCGGCGACGGTGGTCGAGAGGCCGCGCTGGGCGAGCTGATCGGCCGCCATCAGGCATTCGGCCAGCCGGGTGCCGAGAGACAGCAGCGCCACGCGCGTGCCCTCGCGCACCACGCGACCACGGCCGATCTCGAGAGGGACGCCGTCTTGCGGGATCTCGACGCCGACCCCCTCCCCGCGCGGATAGCGGAAGGCGATGGGCCCATCGTCGAAGGCGGCGGCGGTGGCGACCATATGGGTCAGCTCCGCCTCGTCGGCCGCGGCCATGACGACCATGTCCGGCAGGCAGCCGAGAAACGCCACATCGAAGGCGCCGGCATGGGTGGCGCCATCGGCGCCGACCAGCCCGGCGCGATCGAGCGCGAAGCGCACCGGCAGTTTCTGGATCGCGACGTCATGCACGACCTGGTCGTAGGCGCGCTGCAGGAAGGTCGAGTAGATCGCGCAGAACGGCTTGTAACCTTCGGTGGCGAGGCCGGCGGCGAAGGTCACAGCATGCTGTTCGGCGATGCCGACATCGAAGGTGCGGCCGGGAAACTCCTTGCCGAAAGCGTCGAGACCCGTGCCCGAGGGCATGGCCGCGGTCACAGCGACGATCTTTTCGTCCTGCCTGGCGGCCTTGATCAGCGCATTGGCGAAGACGCCGGTGTAGCTCGGCGCATTGGCCGGAGCCTTGGCCTGCTGGCCGGTGACCGGATCGAACTTGACGACGCCGTGATATTTGTCGGCGCTGGCCTCGGCTGGGGCATAGCCCTTGCCCTTCTGCGTCACGACATGGACCAGAATCGGCCCCTCGCCGGCGTCGCGGACATTGCGCAGCACGGGCAGGAGATGGTCGAGATTATGGCCGTCGATCGGCCCGACATAGTAGAAGCCGAGTTCCTCGAACAAGGTGCCGCCGGTCCAGAAGCCGCGCGCATATTCCTCGGTGCGCTTGGCCTTGTCGTGGAAGAAGCGCGGCAGCCGCTCGGCCAGATGCTTGGCGATTTCGCGGATGGAGCGATAGGTGCGCCCCGAGACCAGCCGCGCCAGATAGGCCGACATGGCGCCGACCGGCGGGGCGATCGACATGTCGTTGTCGTTGAGGATGACGACCAGGCGCGAGCCGAGCGCCCCGGCGTTGTTCATCGCCTCATAGGCCATGCCGGCCGACATGGCGCCGTCGCCGATGACCGCGACGACATTGTTCTTGCGGCCGGCGAGATCGCGCCCGACCGCCATGCCGAGCCCGGCCGAGATCGAGGTGGAGGAATGCGCGGCGCCGAAGGGGTCGTAGGGGCTCTCGCTGCGGCGGGTGAAGCCGGAGAGGCCGCCCGGCTGGCGCAGCGTGCGGATGCGCTCGCGCCGCCCGGTCAGGATCTTGTGCGGGTAGGCCTGGTGCCCGACATCCCAGATCAACCGGTCGGTTGGCGTGTCGAACACGGCGTGCAGGGCGACCGTCAGCTCGACCACGCCCAGCCCGGCGCCAAGATGGCCGCCCGTGACCGAGACCGCATCGATGGTTTCCGCCCGCAGCTCATCCGCCAGCTGGCGCAGTTCGCTGTCGTCGAGGGCGCGCAGGGCGGCGGGGTCGGCCTGCGGCGTCAGGGCGGCGACCAACTGCTCGGCGGCGTCGACCAGCAGGCCGGTCGGCTGCCCGTCAGGGCCCTTGAGGATTTCGCCGCCGGACGGCGCGACGGTGTTCGCATCGACGCCCGCGGCGGCCAGGGCGGCGGAGGAGGCGACGACCGCATGGCCGTCGGCGCG
>JBKBRD010000286.1:0-4453 GCA_046292405.1 Allobosea sp.
GGGCAGCCGCGCTGCCCGGCCCAGGTAACTTATAGCAAGCTTTGGCGTTCCGCCGGAGCCTTGTCAGCCCTTGCGATCCGCCGCATCCGCGCCCCGCAGGCCGATCGGTCGCGGGGCGCCCTTGGTGGTGTCCCGCAGGGTCTGCCGCTCCGTCTCCGAATTGAGCTCCGCCCCGACCAGAATGACGATGGCCGACAGCCACATCCAGGTCAGCAGGCCGATCACGGCGCCGACCGCGCCATAGGTCGCGTCGTAGTCGCCGAAATTCGCGACATACCAGGAGAAGGCCGCGGAGCCGATCAGCCAGGCCGTGGCCGCCACCAGCGCGCCGGGGCTGACCCAGCGCCACTTCGCCTCGTCGCGACTTGGTCCGAAGCGATAGAGCGCCGCCAGCCCCAGCATCACGACGAGGATGACGAGCGGCCAGCGCCCGATGACGAGCAGAGGCTGCAGCACCTCGCCGAGATAGAGATAGTCGAGGATCACGGGGATCGCGACCAGCGCGAGGATCGCCACCAGGGCAAACAGCAGCGCGCCCGCCGTGAAGCCGAGCGAGACAAGGTTGAGCCTGACGAAGCTGCGCTTTTCGTCCTCGCCATAGGCGACGTTGAGCGCATCGAAGATCGCCTTCATTCCGGCATTGGCGCTCCAGATCGACAGCGCCAGGCTGACCGCCAGCGCCAAGCCGAGCTCCTGCTCGCCATTCTGCACCAGCCTCAGCGCCTGGTCGCGCAGCAGCTCGTAGGCGGCGGCCGGCATTACCCCCTGCAGCAGCGACAGATGCTCGATCACGGTCTGCGGATCGGCTACCAGCCCGTAGAGGCTGATGAAGGCCGTCAGCGCCGGGAAGACGGCGAGCAAGCCGTAGAAGGTGACGCCGGCCGCGACCGCCAGCACGCGGTCGCTGCCGACCTCGCTGAAGGTGCGCTTGGCGATATGCCACCAGCCGGCGGCCGGGATCTCCTGCGGCGAGGCTGCATCCGCGCCATGCCCGCCATGGCCGGGGCGTTCCCGCGCTTCCGCCTGGTCGCGTTTCGAGCGCTGGCCTGAGCCGAGGCCCGGCGCAAGCAGAAGCGCCAGCGCCGCTCCCAGCCCGACCATGCCGAGATCGCCCGCAATCGCCCGTGTTCTGCTTCGCATCATCCGTCTCCGTTGCAGCGCAAACGCGGCAAAGGCGCAGGAGTTCGATCCCCGACGCGCGAAAGCCGCCGGAAACCGCCCTCAGGAACCATTTGCGGCCAAAAGCGGTTGTGGTGGGCACAGCAACCCAGGTTGCGGAGAATGGAGCCAAATGTGCAGGAAAAAGATGATTGGCACCTGACCGAGTCGCTTCACCATGAGCATGGTCGGGGCGACCCCTTCGCGGCGGCGGTCCGCGCCACGCGCATGGCGATGGTCATCACCAATCCCTCCCTGCCCGACAACCCGATCGTCTTCTGCAACGAGGCGTTCCAGCGCCTGACCGGCTTCAGCCGCGACGAGATCATTGGCCAGAACTGCCGGTTTCTGCAGGGTCCAGACAGCGATCGCGCTGCTGTGGCGCGCATCCGCGAGGCGATCGCCGACGGCGTCAGCATCGATGTCGACCTGCTGAACTACCGCAAGGACGGCTCGACCTTCTGGAACGCGCTGTATCTCAGCCCGGTGCGCGGCGAGGATGGCGAGGTGAAGTTCTTCTTCGCCTCCCAGCTCGACGTGACCGACCGGGTCGCTGCGCATCAGGAGATCGCCGCCCAGAAGGCGCGTGTCGACAAAGAGGTGCAGCGCCGCACAGCCGAGCTGGAGGCCGCGCTCGAAGCCAAGACTCTGCTGCTCCACGAGGTCGATCACCGCGTCAAGAACAACCTGACCATGGTCGGCGCGCTGTTGCGGCTGCAGGCGCGGACGCTCGACGACAGCGTCATGGCGGCCAAGCTCGAGACCATGATGGAGCGCATCGACGCGCTCGCGACCGTGCATCGCCGGCTTTACCAGTCGAGCGACGTCACCCGCTTCGACATCACCGCCTTCGCCAATAATCTCGCCGCCGACGTGATCGGCGCCAGCGGCCGCACCGACATCGCCTTCGTTTCCGATGCGCCGAAGATCGAGGTTCCCGCCGATCACGCCTCGTCTCTGGGGCTGATCCTGAACGAGATCCTGACCAACGCCATCAAGCACGGGCTCGGCGACGGGCGCGCCGGCTTCATCCGACTCAGCGGGCAGAAGACCGGGCAGGGCGCCCGGCTCGCCATCGAGGATGACGGCCGCGGCATCATGCTGGAGAAGGTCGGCGCGGGGCTGGGCCGCACGCTGATCACGCGGTTGTCACGGCAGGCCGGCGCCAATGTCGATTGGGTCAGGCTCGACCGCGGCACGCGCGTGACGCTCACCCTGGCGGACTCGATCTGACGGCATGGTCAAGCACAGGGCGTTGCGTGTTCTGATCGTCGAGGATGAGCCTTTGCTCGTGATGGACGTGGAGATGATGGTCGAGGACGCCGGCCATCTTGTGGTCGCGGAAGCCGCCTCTCTTTACGATGTCGAGGCGATGGACCCGGATCTGGCGCCCGATCTGGCCTTCGTTGACATGCATCTGGCGCGTGGGACGAGCGGGCTGTCGGTGTCCTCGCTCATCCAGCGTCGCTGGAAACGGACGCTGATCGTCTTCGTCACGGCCAATCCCAGCATGATTCCGCGCGACTTCGCCGGCGCTCACGGCGTCCTGGCCAAGCCGTTCTCGCGAAACGGTTTCCTCTCGACGCTGAATTATCTCGAGGAAGGCATATGCGCGCCGCCGCCGGTATCGCGGCAGCCGGCCGATTTCGTCGCGGCCGAGATGCTGCTGGCGGGCTGGAACGCCCCGAGCTGAGCGCCGTCTCGCAGCAATTGGCGACGCTTCGCAGATGCGGTAGAGTTTCGCCAGTTGCAACACAGCGACTGATGCGCTCGCCGATGCCGCCGCCTGGCCCCTCCGTTCCGTCTTGAGACCATCGATGATTTCCGAAGCCTGGGATGGCCTGGCGGCGTCCGTAGCGACCACAGACGATCCGTTTCCCGGCGGGGGCGCGATGGCGAAGGCCATACGCGCCGTCGACTGGGGACAGACCTCGCTCGGCCCGATCGCAAACTGGCCGCTCTCGCTGAAGGCCGTGCTGCGGATGATGCTGGCGTCGCGGCAGCCGATGTGTCTGTTCTGGGGTCCGGACCTGCGCATGCTGTACAATGACGCCTACGGCCCGATGCTCGGCCAGCGGGAGGGCAAGGCTCTGGGGCAGCCCTTCCACATCGCCTGGGCCGATGTCTGGCAGGATGTGCTGCCAATCACGCGCTCGGCCCTGTCCGGCGTCAGCCAGCGTCTCGAAGAGATGCCGCTGGTGATGACCCGCAACGGCTTTCCCGAGCAGACCTACTGGACCTTCAGCTACACGCCGTTGCGCGACGATGAAGGCCGCGTCGCCGGCCTTATCAACATGACGAAGGATGTGACCGCCCAGGTCCGCGACCGGCAGGCTTTGGTCGAGGCGGCCGAAACCGCGGCGCGGATGCTGGAGGAGCAGCGCCAGAACAACCGCCAGCGCATGATTCTGCAGCGGGAGCTCTCGCATCGGATGAAGAACACGCTGTCGATCGTCCAGGCCATCGTCTCGCAGAGCATGCGCCATTCGCCAGACATAGCGACGGCCAGCGACCGGATTTCCGGGCGCCTGTCGGCGCTGTCGAGCGCGCAGGACATTCTGACCGAGAGCAGCTGGGTGGCGGCGGAGGTCTCGCACGTCATCGCCCGCGGCCTCGCCCCCTATCGCGACGGGGCTGAGCGGATCGTCGCCGCCGGCCCCGCCGCCAGGATATCGGCCGACCAGGCGCTGGGCCTTTCGCTGGCGATCCACGAACTGGCAACGAACGCGCTGAAATACGGCGCGCTCTCGACGGCCGAGGGCCGGATCTCGATCGCCTGGCGCGTCTCCGACGAACGGCGCTTCAGCTTCGGCTGGCAGGAGAGCGATGGCCCGATGGTGACGCCGGGCGACCGCAAGGGCTTCGGCTCGCGCCTGATCGAGCGCATCGTCCCCGGCTATTTCCACGGCAAGGCGGCGCTGGACTACGCGCCGTCGGGCGTGAACTACCGGCTGGACGGCGTGCTCGACATAGATGACGACGATGATGGCTGATGGCGGGCTAGCGTTCTCTCCGCACCCGCGCGACGCTCGCTTTTCAAAACATTCTTTGAAAGCGCTGGGCTCTGCGGATATATCACTGGGAATATCCGGGAGGGAGCTATGGGCAGCTCGCAAAGACGCGCAGTTCAAAACGATCGGTCTCGCTTAGGCGAGCGCGGTCTGGCCCGGTTCGAAGTGCTGGCGCGGGATGAAGATCGCGATCTCATACGGTCTCTGGCCCGTCGTCTTGCTGAAGACGGTCCGGAGGCGTCGCGGCTCCGCGCGGCAGTGAGCCAGACCATCGCCGGCGAGCC
>JBKBRD010000287.1:0-2199 GCA_046292405.1 Allobosea sp.
GTGTTCAAGGACCGGCTCGACTGGTCAGTCGCTACCACGGGCGATCTGGAGATGGATCGCTTCGACACGATGGATGCGACCTACCTCGTCGTTGCCGATCGCGGCACGGTGCTCGGCTGTGTGCGGCTGCTCCCGACGACTGGGCCGAACATGCTGGCGGACACATTTCCGGAGCTTCTGGACGGCGGAGACGCCCCAAATTCCGATCTGATCGCGGAAAGCTCACGCTTCTGCGTCGATACCGAGCTGACCGACGCCACGACGGACGGAGGCTTGCGGCGCGCTACGTTCATGCTGTTCGCCGCCATGCTCGAATGGGGGGAGGCGAGGGGAATCGCTTCCATCGCAACAGTCACCGATCTGCGTATGGAGCGGATTCTGCGCCGGGCTGGGTGGGCGCTCGAGCGCCTCGGCAAGCCACGGCGCATTGGATCGACCGTCGCCGTGGCAGGATTGCTGCCGATCGAGGATGGCGTGATCGGTGCGATCCGGCGCAATGGCAGCCTGACCACGCCGGTCTTGCCAGTCGATACCGCGCTTCCGCTGGCCGCGTGATGGCTTCGCACATGATCGGGACCACTCTTCTCGCCGCCGGACTCATTGGCCTCTCGGCCGGCGTCGCGCGCGCCGACGATTGGGGCTGCACCGTCTTGCTATGCCTGGCCAATCCGGGCGGCCCGACGCAATACGCCGCCTGCGTTCCGCCTGTGACCCGGCTCTGGTCGCATCTAAAGCGGGGAGGGGCCTTTCCGACCTGTTCGGCCGCAGGCCAGAGCACCTCGCCGGTTGGGTACGACCCTTACGAGCCATGCCAGGATGGATATGTCCTGCGGGAGCTTGGGCGCGATGGCGCGCCGCAGCCGGCCTGCGTCTCGAGCAAGCCAGTTCGCGACTGCAACCGCGCGGACGAAACCTGCCAGCCGCATGACATCCAGGCGGTCCGCCATCGCGCCCAACCCAATTTCATCGATGTCACCGGAGCCGACGGCGCCAGCACGCGGGTGCGATTCTGATGGAGGCGGCAGACATCACGACATTGATCGAGCGCTGCATAGAGCCCGCGCTCACACGACCGGTCGCGGCGATCATGCGCCAGGCGAGCGTGGTGGAACCCTTGCTCGTGACAATCTCCGGCAAACGGCCGATCCGGGTTCTGGCCGACACCAAGCCTGAGGCGATCGCGCTTGCCAGCGAAGCTGCCGTGGCAGGCAACACCGTCCGGGTCGGAATGGCTCAGCTTGATGTCGCGGATCTTAAAACGGCTGGACTCACTCTTACGGCGGCGTTCGACCCGTGCGCCCATATCGCCGGCGTCGCGCGCGTATTCCAGGCGCGCCGGGCACAACTGTTCGCCCGCGGCGTCCCTGACACCGTCGCAGGCGACAAGGCGGTTGCCTCGTTCACATCAGCTCGGATGGACCAGACACCTCCGCATGAGGTCAAGCCCGGGGTCAGTGCTGAGCCGGCGAAGGAGCCTGCTTCTCTGCAAGAGGAGATTGCATCCGCCAAGGACCCGCCGTCCTGGAGCGTCTACGGCGCACGGCGCGGCTCGTCGCTCCTGATCTACAGCCGCTGACCCCATCCAGTTCCCTGTGTTCGACCGACGCAACCTGCGGCGTCGAACCCGCACGTCCCGGAGAGTTCTTCCATGCCTGTCCCGCTTCGCCCATTTGCAGCCCCTGCCATCATGGCGGCCGCGTTCGTTCTGTTCGCTGCCGAGCCCGCGCTGGCCCAGACCGCCAATATCGAGGGCGTCCTGCAAAACATCGTCACGATGCTGACGGGCAATGTCGCGCGATTGCTGGCGACGCTCGCAGTCATCATCGTCGGCATCGCCTGGATGTTCGGCTATCTCGATTTGCGCAAGGCGGCCTATGTCGTGCTCGGTGTCGCCATCGTGTTTGGCGCGTCCGAGATCGTCTCGACCCTGACGGGCGGCACCTGAGGCGCGGCCGCAATGACGAGCGCACCCGAGCGCCTGACCGAGGACACGCTGTTCCTGGCCTGTACGAGGCCTGCAATGATCGCGGGGGTCACCATGGAGGCGATGGCCATCAATGTGATGGCGTCCTGCATCCTGTTCCTGATGGCCGGATCGATCGTCTACGGGCTGATCGCCTTGCCGATCCACCTGATCTGCCGCGCGATCTGCCGGCACGATCCCAACCAGTTCCGCCTGCTCGTCGCCTGGCTCGAAAC
>JBKBRD010000287.1:2209-4444 GCA_046292405.1 Allobosea sp.
CTTGCGTCTCGTGCGCCGCTTCACCGCTCGCGAGATTGCTCATGGCTGACGCGGCCCGCCTGATGGCTCGCGAGATCGAGCCCGACGTTCATCTGCCCTATGTCCGGCACGCCACCGAGACCGTGATCAGTCTTTCGACGCGGGCGCTGATGACGACGATCCGTCTCGACGGCATCGCCTTCGAGACCGCTGACATCGGCGATCTCAACGACCTGCACGCGAAGCTCAATCTGACCCTTCGCAATCTCGCCGATGATCGCCTGGCGCTCTGGACGCATCTGATCCGGCGCAGCGACAGCTCCTATCCGGAGGGTGAGTTCTCGTCCGCCTTCGCCCGCGATCTCGACCAAGGGTATCGTGGGACGATTAAGGGCACGAAGCTGTTCCGAAACGAGCTCTATCTCACCATTGTCGCTCATCCCGGCCGGGATCGTGCGGAAGCAGCGGTCGGGTTCGTCTCCCGGTTGGGCCAGGCGCGCCGCGGGGGAGGGGAGGTCGATGCCGCCGCCCTGAAGCGGCTGAACGATGCGGCTCGTGACATCTCGGCTGCTCTCGGTCGTTACGGTCCTGTGCAACTCGGCCTCATCGAGCAAGACGGCATTCTGTTCTCGGAGCCAATGCGGCTCCTTCACTTGCTGGCCTCCAGTGAGGATTTGCCGACGGCGCTCCCTCAAGGCCGGATAGGCTCGGCGGTCTACACCAACCGCGTTATTTTCGGCCGCGAGGCGATCGAGGTCCGGGCGGCAGGCGGGTCCCTCTTTTCCGGCATGTTCGGCCTGAAGGAATACCCGGCCTCGACCAAGCCCGGCATGCTGAATGGCCTACTGTCGGCGCCGTTCGAGTTCGTGCTCTCGCAAAGCTTTGCCTTTCTGTCGAAAGCCGACGCCAAGACGGTCCTGACCCGCAAGCAAAACCAACTCGTCTCGACCCAGGACGTTGCTGCCTCGCAGATCGACGATCTGAACGATGCGCTGGATGATCTCGAATCCAATCGCTTCGTCATGGGCGATCACCATCTTTCGTTGCTGGTGCGCGCCGACAACCCCAAAGCGCTGATGGAAACGATGGCTCAGGCGCGCCGTGTGCTTGCCGAGGCCGGCGCCGTCGTCGCACGCGAGGATCTCGGGCTCGAGGCCGCCTATTGGGCGCAGATGCCGGGCCTGTTCAAGCACCGCGCCCGCTCAGGCGCGATCACCTCGCGCAATCTCGCGGCCCTGTCGCCGTTTCATAGCTATCCGGCGGGCAAGCCTACAGGCAATTATTGGGGACCATCCGTCGCAATGCTGAAGACGGCGTCGGGCTCGCCCTATCATTTTTCCTTCCACGCTGGCGATCTCGGCAACACCTTCATTTGCGGACCATCGGGGTCCGGCAAGACAGTGCTTCAGAATTTTTTGCTCGCTCAGGCGGAAAAGTTCGGCTGCCAGCGCGTCATGTTCGACAAGGACCGTGGTGCCGAAATCTTCGTGCGCGCGTCCGGCGGCACCTATCTCACGCTGAAGAACGGCGTCTCCACCGGCTGCGCGCCGCTGAAGGCACTCGACTTGACACCGACCAATCTCGCCTTCTTGGGCGAGCTCGTGCGCAAGCTCGTCACGATTGAGGGCAGGGCGCTGTCCGTCGTCGATGAGGAGCGCATCGATTCCGCTCTCGAGGCGATGCGGGCGCTCCCGCGCCAGGAGCGCTCGCTGTCGGCACTACGCGCATTTCTCGGGCAGCAGGATCGCGAGGGCATCGGCGCAAGGCTTGAACGTTGGTGCAATGGCGGACCTCTCGGCTGGGTACTCGATGCCGAAGAGGACGCCATCGCGCTCGACGCCGACTTCATCGGCTTCGACATGACCGACGTGCTCGATCATCCGATCGTGCGCACGCCGCTGATGATGGTGCTGTTCCATCGCGTCGAGCAGCTCATCGATGGGCGCCGCATCATCATCGACATCGACGAATTCTGGAAGGCGCTCGGCGACGACGCCTTTCGCGCGCTGGCAAACGACAAGCTCAAGACCATCCGCAAACAGAACGGCGTCATGGTCTTTGGCACGCAGTCGCCGCGCGATGCGCTCGCGTCCCCGATCGCCCACACCATCGTCGAGCAGTGCCCGACGCAAATCTTCATGCCGAACCCGCGCGGCACGCGCTCCGACTATGTCGATGGCTTCCATCTCACAGAGACCGAGTTCCGGCTGATCAAGGAGGAGCTCTCAGTCGAGAGCCGGCGCTTTTTGGTCAAGC
>JBKBRD010000288.1:0-4443 GCA_046292405.1 Allobosea sp.
GCTTGATACGCTCTGAGCGCTCCTGCTGAAGTCAGATCGCCGGACTCGGCTCTTCCTTCAACAGACCACTGGTGCGCAGCAGCGAGCTGAAGCGCCCGCCGAGCGCGCTGAGCTCGTCGTAATTGCCCTTCTCGATGATCCGGCCATGATCGAGGAGGAGAATTCGGTCTGAGAAGCGGGCTGCGAGATTGAGGTCGTGCAGGGCGGCCAGCGTCACGATGGCATGGCGGCGCGTATAGGCGCGGACCTCTTCAAGCATCTGCAACTGATGCGCCAGATCGAGCGCCGACGTCGGTTCGTCGAGCAGCAGCAATCGCGGTCTTCGCACGAGCGCCAGCGCCAGAGCGATCATCTGACGCTCACCCCCGGACAACTGCGCCGGTCGCAAGCCGGCAAACGCGCCGAGCCCCAACAGCTCCAGCACTTCCTCGGCTCGGAGGAAATGCTCGGCGTTGACGCGCCAGGCCCGCCGCCCGCCCGTCTGGGCCAGCAGCATCAATTCAAGCACCGTCAGTTCGACCGCGAGATGCGTCAGATCCTGCGCCACATAGCCGACGCAGGCCGCGCGCGCGGCCGGCGTCGCCGACACCAGATCGAGCGGGCCGATGGCGGCCTGGCCGCGCGACTTTCGCAGGCCCGCCAGCGCCTTCAGCAAGCTGGACTTGCCTGCGCCGTTGCGGCCGATCACGGCCACGACCTCACCTGGCGCGGCGGTGAAATCGAGCGGCCCGAGCAGGAGCTTCGAGCCCAGGCTGACGCCAAGTCCTGATACGGCGAGGATCATGCCAGCTGCCCGCGATTTTGCCTGAGCACGAGAAACAGGAACAGGGGCAGGCCGACCAGGGAGGTCACCATCCCCAATGGCAGGACGGAGCCCGGCAGGATGATTTTGGTGGCGAGAGAGGCAAACGTCGCAAACACCGCGCCGATGGCGATGGTGGCCGCGATCGTGAAACGATGATCTTCGCCGACCAGCATCCGCGCCACATGCGGGGCGACCAGCCCGATGAAGCCGACGACGCCGACGACGGCGGTGACGACCCCCGCCAGCAAGGCCGCGACGCAGAGCATGCCGATGCGCAGCCGATTGACAGACACGCCGAAAACCGGGGCTTGCTCGCCGAAGCTCTTCAGCGCCGTGAGCGCCCAGGCCTGGACGAAAACGAAGGGCAGGGCCAGGACCGTGAACGCGCCGGCGATCGACAGTTTCAGCCAGGTGGCGCGCTGGAGCGAGCCCATCATCCAGAAGACGATGCTCTGCAACTGATCGACGCTGGCGAGGTATTGCACGAAGGCGAACAGGGAGGAGAACACGAAATGCATGGCTATGCCCAGCAGCGTGATCGCCTGCACGCGACCATCGCCGGGAGCGAGCGTCACCACCAACCCGACGGCCAGCAACGCGAACAGGAAGGCGTTGGCCGCCGTCACCAGCTCGTCGGGGAGTCCGGGCAGAACTGTGGTGAGGGAGACCGAAAACGCCAGGGCCAACCCGGCCCCCAGCCCGGCCGCAGCCGACACGCCCAGGGTGAACGGCTCCGCCAGCGGATTGTCGAGCACGGTCTGCATCAACAGGCCCGAAAGCGAGAGCCCAACCCCCGCCACCACCGCCATCAACGTCATCGGCAGCCGCAACTCCCAGACCACAAAACGTGCGCTGGCCTCGCTGGCTTCAGGTTGGAACAGAGCCCGCAGGACCTCCGCCAGCGACAGGGTCCCGGACCTTCCAGAAGGTCCAAAAGAAAGCTCAGCGCCGCCAGGGCCGCCAGCAGGATCAGCAGCGCTACTCGCCATCGCACCCTGGCGCGATATTCCGATGCCGCCAAAGGCCGCATCGCCGGCGCAGGGTCGGTCGGTTCAGTTTCCGTCATGTCATGTCCTTGCCGAGCTCGCGCAGCCGCAGCCGATCCCGAAGCGCTCGCGGTTCAGGATCGGCTCGACCGCCTAGCGGGTCGCGAGCGTGGCGCCGAAGATCGCCGGCGTATCCTTGGGCAGCCCGGTCATGCCGATCACCTGGCGCAGCGTCGCGTCGGGGTCGATCTGCCGCAGCCTCTCGGGGTAGAAGGCCTTCGCCAGGAACTCCACCGCGTAGATGTTCCAGCTGCTGGCATAGAGCTGATGATACAACCCCACGAGCCGGCGCGCCTGAATCGCCTTGAGGTGCTCGAAACCCTTGCGGCCGGCAATTTTCGTCATCGCTGCGTCGATGGCGGCCTTGTCGCCGGTGAGACCGAAGGGCGGCGAGACCGAACTCTGGTTGGCGAAGGGCGAACCGGTGAGGACGTAGACATCGGGCCTGGCGCCGAGCACCGTCTCCAGCGCGACCTCGCCTGTACGGCCCTTGACGAGCGAAGCGCCGAGATTCTGGCCTCCTGCAGCCGTGATCAGCTTGCCCCAATAGACGTCGCCATGGGTGAAGCAGCAGGAATCGAGCCCCTTCTGTCCGGCCTTGGCTTCGACGAAGACCTTGATCGGAGGCGCCCCGGCCATGGCCGATCTCACCTGATCCAGCCGTTTCCTGTAGAACCCGGCGTATTCCGCCGCCTCGGCTTCCCGGTTCAGCACTTTTCCGAGCAGGGTGACGGATTGGGGAGCGTTGTTGGTGGGATCGAGTTCGCTGTCGACGAGCAGCACCGGCACGCCGAGCTGGGCCATGCGATCGATGACTTTTGCATCCTCCAGCGCCGGCAGCACGCGTTTCTGCGCAATGATCAGATCCGCCTTGGACGAGGCCACAAGCTCGAGGTTCAGCTGGCCCTCATCGCCAAATTTGAAGTCTGTCGCGCGTGCGGAGCTCTCCGGCCACGCCTTGGCGAAAACGCTCCAGCTGTGATTGTCCGAGCGGGACAGGATGTTGTTCCAGCCGACGATGCGCTGGAAAGGATCCTTGCGGTCGAGCAGCGCGAGCGTGAACAGATCGCGCCCGTCCTGGATCACGATGCGCTTCGGTTCCGACTTGATCTCGACCCTGCGCCCACCGAGATCGGTCACGGTGAGCGGATAGTCGGTCGCACTGGCGAAACTGGGCAAGCTGACAAATATAACTGCGGAAAAAATGCGCGCTAATGTTCGCGACGACTTAAATTTATCTATCTTCGGGAAGGCAGACAAGAGAAATTCTCCTAGTTTCGAGTGAATCTAATCAGTCCTCCGCGATTTTTTGCCAATCTATAGCAGTGTTGTGCCGTGTCAACGCGAATAACGTTACGGAATATCAGTTCCATGCGCTCGATGCGAGAGCGGCTTTGGGCTCGCGATCCCCGAGGGCTTGCGACGGCGCGTCCGCGCCGTTACTCCGTCGCCGCGCCATGCGCCGACGGCGCGCGGCGCTGCGTGCGGGCCCTTCACTCTTGCCAGCCCCGCACAATTCTGTCATACGCGCGGCCTTCGATCGCCCGGCTGATAAGGGCTGCCGTGGCGGTCGATCTTTGCTTCCCCAAGAGCCATTCTTGAAAAAGCAAATTTGAAAGCGGCGCAATTCGCGCGTCCGCGACCAATGAGGAGCTGAAATGCCCAAGATCAAGACGAAGTCGAGCGCCAAAAAGCGCTTCAAGATCACCGGAACCGGCAAGGTGCTCTACGCCCAGGCCGGCAAGCGTCACGGGATGATCAAGCGGACCAACAAGCAGATCCGCAATCTTCGCGGTACGGCGACCCTGTTCGAGGGCGACGCCGCCAACGTGAAGAAGTATTTCCTCCCCAACGGCTGACGCCCCCTAACCTTCCGGAGATCACCACATGGCTCGCGTGAAACGGGGCGTAACGTCCCACGCCAAGCATAAAAAGACACTCAAGGCCGCCAAGGGCTTCTATGGCCGCCGCAAGAATACGATCCGCGCCGCCAAGGCCGCCGTCGATCGTTCGATGCAGTACGCCTATCGCGACCGCAAGAACCGGAAGCGCTCGTTCCGCGCGCTCTGGATCCAGCGTCTCAACGCGGCGGTGCGCGAGCACGGCCTGGTCTACTCGATGTTCATCAACGGCCTGCACAAGGCTGGTCTCGAGCTCGACCGCAAGACCCTGTCGGCCATGGCCATCGACGACGCCGCCGCTTTCGCGGCCGTGGTCGAGAC
This sequence comes from Allobosea sp., assembly GCA_046292405.1. Taxonomy (GTDB): domain Bacteria; phylum Pseudomonadota; class Alphaproteobacteria; order Rhizobiales; family Beijerinckiaceae; genus Allobosea. The sequence goes on from JBKBRD010000288.1 coordinate 4,074, forward strand.
GGTGAAGGCAGCGCTCGCCCAGGCCGAGCCGAAGGCCGCCTGAGCGCATCGATCAGCGCAGATCTGACGAAGGCCGGCAGCGATGCCGGCCTTTTTCGTTTGCGCCGGCCTTTTTCGTTTGCGCCGGGCGTGACGGCGACGGCGTCCGCGCCTTGGTCGTCGGCCCCGAGCGGCACGGCCCCGCACCCCAGCCCTCCCCATCGCAAGCGGGGGGAGGGGGCTGTCGCGGAAAGGTCGGATGACGGCGGATCAGCCGCCGCGCCAGCCCCTCACCTCTGCGGCGCATCCTTCCGCGGCTCGGCCGGCGCCGCCCCCCAACGCCAGCTCCAGCGCCTGTTCCGGCGTGTCGGCGTAATGGAACAGGTCGAGA
>JBKBRD010000289.1:0-4422 GCA_046292405.1 Allobosea sp.
AGGCCAGATCCGAGGCGAGCGCGCGCAGCGAGTTCTCACCCATGCCTTCCTTGGCCAGGTGGCGAAGCGTCGCGACGTCGTCGTCGGTCAGGATGGTCGCGAGCCTATCGCGGCGCTCCATCGGCAAAATCCCGGCGAGCGCATCGAGCTGCAGGGCCCGTCGCGTTTCGGTCTCGGCCGAGAGCAGGGAGGTCGATGTCATGGCTGCTCCTGGTGCCGTTACGAGGGCCGATCTCGTCGACCGGAGGCCCGGCTGACGTCGCCGGCGGCGTTCCGGAGCGCCAAATTCGCCGATTTCCGATCGCCTGTCCATCACTATCGATAAGAGGTACTTATCGATAGTGAGATATGGCAAATTAGGAATATCGGAGTGAAACAAGGTAATGGCTATTTAGGTTGGTTATGTTAATTTCAGCCGTGTGAATTCAAAGCGATATGAACTCTCTCGTGCCGAGCGTCAGGCCCTGGTTTCGGACTGTGCCGCGGCCGCCGAAGCCGCCGCCATCGCGCTCGCCCGTTTGGACGAGCGCCTGAGCCGGGCGGAGCCTGTTTTGGCCGAGGGGGTGCGCCAGCGCGGCCACGCCTTCGAGGCCCAGGCCCTGATCGGCCTCGGCGGGGCCCTCTGCCCGATCGAGGACCTCGTCCTGCACGACGCCGGCATGGATGTGCGCAGCCCGACACCCGAGATCACCCGCGCCGCCGGCTTCTGGGCCGAGCGCCGACGCCTGGCGCAGCGCCCGCCGGCCGAGATCCTCGAACCCGGTGCGCTCCGGCGGCGGCTCGGGATTGCCGAGCCGCTAGAGCCCGCGCCGGCACCCAAGCAGAGCGTGACCGGCATCGCGGCGCCATGGGGCAGGCTCGGGCGAGACGACGATGGGGATGAGGCCGACGAGGAGGACGGCGACGAGGTCGACGCGGATGACGATTCCGGCAATCCGGCTTTCGCCGAGATCGACGCGCTATTAGCGCGGACGCGCCAAAAGCTCGACGCCTGGAACGATCTGTCCTCCGAGGCGGGGCGCAAAAGCCTGACGCTGCGCGATCCCGGCTATGACGGTGCCGGGCGGGCCGAGTGCTGGCTCGCCGTGCTGGAAGAGGGCAGGGGACTGCCGGCGGCGCTGGCCGCGGCCGTCGCCCTCGATGCCTGGCTCGTGCTCGAGCCGTCCGAACGCGCCGGCGAACTTGGTTTTGCTCTGGCCGCGACCGTGCTGCGGCAGCGCGGGCTGGCGCAGGCGCATTTGCCGGCGCTGGGGCTCGGATTGCGACGGGGGAAATTCAGGTGGAGCCCGCACCAGGCGCTCGGCCTCCGGATCGCGGGGCTGCTCGGCGCTTTTGGCGAGGCGGCCGCGTTCGGGCAGGCGGATCTCGATCGGCTTTCGCTCGCCCGGACCCTCATGATACGGAGGTGTGAGGGGAGGCGGGGGAATTCGAAACTCGGCGAGCTGGTCGAGCTGTTCGTGGCGTCGCCGCTGGTGACCGTGCAATTGGCCGCGGCGCGGCTGCAGGTCTCGCCGCAGGCGGTCGAAGCCATGCTGAAAGAACTCGGCGGCACCCTGCCGCGCGAACTTACGGGACGGAAACGCTATCGTGCCTGGGGCATCATGTGATCAATGACGGCCCTTTTCATTTCGGCAAGAAGCATCCTGCTGCGTCGGGCGAATCAGCTTGCTGTGCCGATCGCCTTGAGGATACGCCGCGTTTCCACCACCAGCAGGAGCTCGTCGTCCTGGGTAACGGTCCGGGCATGCATCGTCGCGATCCGGATCGGATACAGCCGCTGGAACGACTCGCCCATATCCTCCTGGCGACGGAAGATGCCCTTGAAGACCGTTTTCCAGTTGTCGGAGCGCTCGATGATCATTTTGTAATCAGCGAAGTCGGCGTAGTGGATCAGCGGGGCCTCGGTCTGGCCGCCGGCCTTCGCCTTGTCGCGTTTCGTTATCCATTGCTCCAGCATGGTCGGCGGTAGCCGGTGCCGCATCCAGGCATCGCCGAACGCTTCCCGCATCACGCGGTCCAGGAAGAGCCGCACTTCGGCCTCAAAAGACCGCAGCAAGGCGAACGCCTCGCCGGCTAGATCGACGTCCTGATCCTCGTCCGCATCATCGGTCTTGCCATTCCTGAGCCCGGCGATACGCAGGCTCACGTCGAAGGCGGGCGGCGTGAAGTCCGTCAGTTCAACATCGAAGCCGCGGTTCAGGTAGAACGCTGTCCGGACGTCAGGATCGAGCCACCGATTGCTCGCCAGCGGGATCGGATCGCGCCAATCCCCGAGAGGGCCGCGAAGCGCCTTGGCGAAGCCGCCGCCAAAGGGGCTTCGTTCGGCGATGCCGTGGCCGATGGCTTGGATTTCGGCGAACCCGCGCGCGGAGGCCGCTTCCGCGCCGACGCGCAGCCACGGCTGGTGCATCCGGGCCATCTCGGCTTCGAGCGCCGCCGTCGCGAAGGTGCGTCGTGTTAGCTCCGCCGCTTCCGCGGCCCGGCGAGCCAGGGTCTCGATCTCGTTGACCTGGGGGAGCCGGAACGCGGCCACGTGCGCGATTTGATGGAATTGAGCGGGAGTCAATCCACCCCGGACCGCCTCATAAACTCCTGGCGCGAGGGCGCCGACACGCCAAGCGTGTTCCACGGGACCTTCGAACGATTTGCGGTGACGATCCAACTGTTCGTTCAACTGGGTCAGGGCGCTAAGCTGCCCCATGTCGGAGAACGGCTTGCGCCACGCTTGCTCCCTTCGAAGGCTCGCCAGGATCGTGCTCTCCACTTCGATCGCGCGCCGGATATTCGAGAAGGGGTCCGCAACGCGTTGCATGTCACGCAGCGGCTGCAAGGCCCGATTGGCCACATCCAGCTCATTCATCCATCGGAAGGAATCGGTCATGGCACCCTCGCCCGCATGTCGTCATGCTGGCCACGACACAGGCCGAAATATGGCAGTTGTCGCACCTTTTCACTGCGCTTCGGTCGTGTCCCATAGCGTGGTGTAGCTGCGGGTGGTCATCGGCGATTGCCGGTTAGGTTTGGGTTGCGAGATCCAACCCTGAACCGAGAGATCCCCGATGACCGACGAGATGATGAACCTGCGCGGGCTGCTGGAGAAGAGCCCCGATGCCGATCTTCTGCGCGAGATGATCGGCTTTGCAGCGCAGCGCCTGATGGAGCTGGAGGTCGGCGGCCTGACAGGCGCTGGCTTTGGCGAGAAGAGCCCGGAGCGCCTGGCGCAGCGCAACGGCTATCGCGAGCGAGACTGGGAGACGCGCGCCGGCACGGTCGAGCTGCGCATCCCGAAGCTGAGGAAGGGCAGCTACTTCCCTGGCTTCCTCGAGCCCCGCCGCATGGCGGAGAAGGCGCTCACCGCCGTGATTCAGGAGGCCTATATCCAGGGCATCTCGACCCGCTCCGTCGACGACGTGGTCAAGGCGATGGGGATGAGCGGCATCTCGAAGAGCCAAGTCTCGCGGCTCTGCGAGGAGATCGACGAGCGGGTCCAGGCCTTCCTCGATCGGCCGATCGAGGGCGACTGGCCCTATCTCTGGATCGACGCCACCTATGTGAAGGTGCGCCAGGCCGGCCGGATCGTCTCGGTGGCGGTGATCGTCGCCGTCGGCGTCAACAGCGACGGAAGGCGTGAGGTGCTGGGCATGGATATCGGCCCCTCCGAGGCCGAGACCTTCTGGACGGCCTTCCTGCGCAAGCTGGCGCGGCGCGGCCTGCGCGGCGTCAAGCTCGTCGTCTCCGACAGCCATGAGGGCATCAAGGCGGCCGTCTCGAAGGTGCTGACCGCGACCTGGCAGCGGTGCCGGGTTCACTTCATGAGAAACGCGCTCGCCCATGCCGGCCGCTCCGGGCGGCGCGTCGTCTCGGCTTTCATCGCCACGGCGTTTGCCCAGGATGATGCGACGGCGGCCAGCCAGCAATGGCGCAGGGTCGCCGACCAGCTCAGGCCGACCGTCCCCAAGCTTGCCGCCCTGATGGACACGGCCGAGACCGACGTGCTGGCCTACATGACCTTCCCGACGCAGCACCGCGCCAAGCTGCACTCAACCAATCCGCTGGAGCGCCTCAACGGCGAGATCAAGCGTCGCACCGAGGTCGTCGGCATCTTCCCCAACGAGGCCGCCATCACCAGGCTCGTCGGCGCGATCCTGCTCGAACAGAACGACGAATGGGCCGTCCAGCGCGCCCGCTACATCACGCTGGAAAGCATCGCGCCGATCAGCGATGATCCCATCGTCAGCTTGCCAGCGGTGGCCGTCTGACCAGCCCGGCCAAGCCGGTATCGTGGTGGCTCCGCGAAGCTACACCACCATCAGGGACACGACCAGAACAGCGGTGCGTCGCGGGCTGATGACGGACGAGGAATGGGCGTTCTTCGCGCCTTTTCTGCGTGAGAGCGGTGCGTAGGGCAGGTGCCCTCCCGCC
>JBKBRD010000290.1:0-4403 GCA_046292405.1 Allobosea sp.
TTCGACTGGAGCAATCCCAGCAGCCGCTATGCCGCGCTCTACGCCAGGGCGCTGGCGGCCTGACATCGGACCGGGCCGTGCCAGACCCTGTCGTGAAGCGCCGAGGATGGCCGGAGCCTTGAGATGACTGACGATGCCTTGAAGCAGCTGGCGCGCCGCGCCGGCGTCGCAACCGAATGGCGCGACCAGACGGGCGTCGAGCGCCAGGTCTCCCCCGCCACCCTGCAGGCCATTCTCGCTGCGATCGGACTGCCGGCCGCAGCCGCTGGGGAGCGCCGCGAATCGCTCAAGGAACAGGCGGAGGAGCGCCGCTCCCCGCGCTTCGTCACGGCCCGCCTCGGCGAGCCGGTGCTTCTCGCGGGCGTCGGCGCCGGCCTCGCACAGGTCGAGATCGCGCTCGAGGATGGCTCGCGCAGCATCGCGGCCGCGCGGCCTGGGCCGGAGGGGCTGCTGCTGCCGGCTTTCGCGACGCCCGGCTACCATTGCGCCATGTTGCCCGAAGGGCCGGTCACCATCGCCGTCGCCCCGCCGCGCTGCCTCACCTTCCCCGAGCTGAACGATGGCCGCAGCGGCTGGGGCCTGGCGGCCCAGATCTATGCGCTGCGCTCGGCCGGGGATGGCGGCATCGGCCATTTCGGCGGCGTCGCGGCGCTGGGTCGCGCGGCCGGGGCCCTGGGGGCGGATGCCCTGGCGATCAGCCCGGTCCACGCGTTGTATGGGGCCGACCCCCACCGTTTCAGCCCCTATTCGCCCTCGACGCGGCTGTTCTACAACCCGCTCCACGCCGACCCCGCCGCCGTCCTGCCCGATGGCGTGGTCGCGGAGATCGCGGCGAGCGTCGGGCTGTCCGAGGCGATGGCGGAGCTCGAGCGCCTGCCGCGCGTCGACTGGGCGCGCGCGACTCCGTTGAAGCTGAAGCTGCTGCGCGCCGTCTATGAGCGGCTGCGCGACCCCGAAGGCGGCCTCGACGCCGCCCGCAGCGCCTTCGCCAACGCCTTGACGACGGCGACGCCGTTGCTCAGGGCCCATGCCGTGTTCGAGGCGCTGCACGCAGCCGAGCTGGCGCAGGACAAGGCCGCCTGGGACTGGCGCAGCTGGCGACCGGCCCATCGCGATCCCGACAGCCCCGCGGTGGCTGAGTTCGCCCGCGCCCACGCCGGCGAGGTCGACTTGCAGATCTTCCTGCAATGGCTTGCCGGCCACTCCTACACGCAGGCGCACCGGGCCTGCCGCGAGGCCGGGATGAAGGTCGGGCTGATCGCCGACCTCGCCATCGGCATGGACAGCTCGGGCAGCCACGCCTGGAGCCGACAGGACGACGTGCTGGTCGGGCTGACCGTGGGCGCTCCGCCCGATTATTATGCAGCGCAGGGGCAGAACTGGGGGCTCACCACCTTCTCGCCGCGCGGGCTGGAGCTCAGCGCCTATGCCCCGTTCATCGAGACGCTGCGGGCCAGCCTGCGCCATGTCGGCGGCATTCGCATCGACCATGTCATGGGGCTGGACCGGCTCTGGCTGATCCCGGAGGGAGCCAGCGCACTGGAAGGAACCTATGTCTCGCTCCCGACCGAGGACCTCTTCGCGCTCGTCGCGCTCGAATCCTGGCGACACCGCGCCATCGTCATCGGCGAGGATCTGGGCACGCTGCCGCATGGCTTCCGCGAGCGCTTGCAGGACAGGGGCATCGCCGGCATGCGGGTGCTGCGCTTCGAGCGCGACGGCGACAGCTATATTCCGCCCACGCAGTGGAATGCGGCGGCGGCGGCGTTGACCTCGACCCATGATCTGGTTCCGACGGCGGGCTGGTGGGCAGGGTCTGACCTTTCCGGCGACGATCCCCGGCAGCAGGATGTGCGCGCCAGGGATCGTGGCCTGATCTGGGATGCGTTCAGGCGCGCCGGCGCCGCCAGCGGCGCGCGGCCGGAGCCCGAGGACACCGACCCCGTCGTGGACGCCGCCATCCGCTATGTCGCGGCATCGCCCTGCGCGCTCAAGCTGATCGCGATCGAGGATGCGCTGGGCGTTCGCGAACAGCCGAATGTCCCGGGCACCACCACCGAAAAGCCGAACTGGCAACACCGGCTCGCCGGCGCTGCGGATGATCTCTTGGCCGATGAGCGCGTGCAGGCGCGGCTGAAGCCGCTGGGATAGGACGGTCAGCCGGCCGCGCGCGCCTCGACCACGCCGGCGATCTCTTCGAGCAATCGGGTGTCGTCTCCGGCCAGCCCGTCCATCGCAGCCATGCGGCCGATGACGGCGCCGGCCACCGCCTCCTCCACCGTAGCCTCGGCATAGGCGTAGAAGATCGTCGCGTGCTGGCCGTCGCGATGGCAGCGCCCCTCGATCTGCTGCAACTGGATGGCGCTGTGGCGCATGTCGTGGACGACCAGACTGCGCTCGCGCTCGCCGCCCGGCATTTCGCCGCGATGCAGCGAGATCGATTCCGTCACTGTGAAGATCACGGCGTCGAGCTTGCCGGTCTGGAAGGCGAGCCGCGTCTCTTCGTTCACGGCGCCGGAGCGCTCGCCATTGATCTCGCCCACCGACCAGCCCCGTCCGCGCAGGCTGTCGGCCAGCATCGCGCTGGTTTCGAGAAAGGCGACGGAGACCGCGACCTGCTGGCCGTTCCCGAGCAGATCGTCGCAGAAGTCGACAGTGCCGGGAATGCGCAGCAGGCTCGCCTTCTGCCGGAAGCGCAGATCGGCGGCCCAGCCCTGCGGCTTGCGGGTCGAGCCTCCGGCCAGGCCGAGCTCGCGGCGGAACTCCCGCCACGTCGCCTCGTAGAGCTTGCGGGCGGCGGCATCGAGCGCGACGGGCGCGAGCTCGCGCTGCACTTCCGGCCAGCCGGCGATCTCCTCGGGCCGGCGCCGCAGCCCGATGGCGCGCGCGCCGCGGTAGAGCAGATCGCTGATCAGCCGCCGATCCGGCTCGTTGGGCTCCCAGCTCCAGTTCTTCCAGCGCCCTCTCGCACGGCCGATCTTCAGCCGCTTCATCAGCACGCGGAAGCCGTCGAGATCGGCGCTCGGCGCATCGGCCGCCCGCGCCAGCAACGCCGCCAGATAGGACAGTTCATGCGGCGACTGGCCGGCGGTGGCGCTCATATAGATCGTGAACGTCGCGGCGGCCGCCATCTGCCGGCAGACCAGCCCCTGCTGCGAATTGGGATTGCGGATGCGGTGCGCCTCGTCGATCACGACGAGCGGCCAGACCCGCCGCGGCGTGCCGAGCTTGGCCAGCTCGTTGTTCTTCGCGCGGGTCGAGCGCTTTTTGCTCTCGGATGGCGGCGCGAGCAAAGTCTTGGTCCGCTCGAAATTCATCAGCGTGACCTGCTTGGCCGGCAGCCCCGACAGCGCCATCGTGCGCCGCCACTGCGGGATCGCGCCCTTGGGGCAGATCACCAGCACCTCCTGCTCCGGCATCGCCGACAGCGCCAGCCAGGCCGACAGGGTCTTGCCGAGGCCTGTGAGATCCCCCAGCAGGAATCCTGGAGCGCCTGCTGCGCGCGCCGCCAGGATCGCCTCGCAGGCCTGGCGCTGATGCGGGTGGGGGACGAAGCGCGGTTCGGACGTATTCACGCGTCCACCATCCCTTCACCCCTGCGAGCCCTCATCCTGAGGAGCGCCGAAGGCGCGTCTCGAAGGATGCTCCAGAAGACCCCGGTGACAGCTGGACCATCCTTCGAGACGCCGCTGGCGCGGATCCTCAGGGCTGCGGGGTGGACGAAATCGGGGAGCGGAACCTGCATGACTGCTATCTCGCCCAGCCAGCGCCAGGCCGCAATGCGGACGCGGCGCGGCGTCCGGCGTTCTTTGCACTGGCGGCCACCGGCGAGATGCGCAAGATCGGGACAAGACCCGACCACCACACCACGGAGCCCCTTGCATGACCCGCGCCGCCGCTATCGCCCTCGCGCAAGAGTATTTCGACGAGGGCCGGTTCAAGAGCGATCTCGCGCGCCTGGTCGCGATGCCCACGGAAAGCCAGAACCCCGAGCGCGCGCCGGTTCTGGCAGCCTATCTCGACACCGAAATGCGGCCGCTCTTCGAAAGCCTGGGCTTCACCTGCCGCATTCTTACCCATCCCCGCGCCAAGGGTCCCTTCCTCTTCGCCGAGCGGGTCGAGGATCCGGCCCTGCCGACCATCTTCGGCTATGGCCATGGCGACGTCATTCGCGGGCTCGACGCGCAATGGCGGCAAGGCCTCTCGCCCTGGACGCTGACCGAGCGCGGAGACCGCTGGTATGGCCGCGGCGTGGTCGACAACAAGGGCCAGCACCTCATCAACATCAACGCCTTGCGCTGCGTTCTTGAATCGCGCGGCAAGCTTGGTTTCAACGCCAAATATCTGATCGAGATGGGCGAGGAATGCGGCTCTCCCGGTCTGAAGGAGATCTGCGAGGAGCA
>JBKBRD010000291.1:0-4396 GCA_046292405.1 Allobosea sp.
AGCGCCAGCCAGTCGAACCAGTGCGGCCACCAGGAGCCCTCATGGTAGCTGGCCAGCTCCAGCCAGCGCCGCGGCCCGCGATGCCGGTCCTGCGGCTGGGCCGTGGCGATGCGGCAATGTCGGTCGGTCCGGCTCGGCGGGGCGACGATGCCCTGGTTGTGCCCGCCATTGGTCAGGACGAACGTGATCTCGGCGTCGGTCAGCCCATGCAGCTTGAACACCGAGCGCCACGGGGCGACATGGTCCCATTCCGTGCCGACCGCGAAGATCGGCCTGCCGATGTCGTGCAGCGAGACCGGCCTGCCGTCGACCAGGAAACGCCCTTCCGCCAGATCGTTGTGGAGATAGAGCGAGCGCAGATATTCGCTGTGCATGCGGCCGGGCATGCGCGTCGCATCCTGGGACCAGGCGGCGACGTCCGTGACCCGCTCGCGCTCGCCCATCAGATAGGCGCGGATCATGCGCGACCAGATCAGGTCGTTCGAGCGCAGCAGGTGGAACATGCCCGACATGCGCGACCCCTCCAGCACGCCGCTGGCCGCCATCATGTCGTCCATGATGGCGAGCTGGCTGTCGTCGACGAAGAGCTTGAGTTCGCCCGCCTCGGTGAAATCGGTCTGCGCCGCCAGGAAAGTCAGCGACTGCGCCCGGTCGTCGAGGTCGCGCGCCATCGCGGCGGCCGCGATCCCCAGCAGGGTGCCGCCGATGCAATAGCCGACCAGATGGGCGCGCCGCGCGCCGCTGATGCGCAGCGCGGTCGAGAGCGCCGGCAGAACGCCATGGCTGCGATAATCCGCAAAACTGACGTCGCGGTCGCCCGCATCCGGATTCTTCCAGGAGATCATGAAGACGGTGAAGCCGGCCTCGACGAGGTGCTTCACCAGCGAGTTCTGCTGCTGGAGATCGAGAATATAGTACTTCATGATCCAGGCGGGGATGATCAGGATCGGCTCCGCCTGAACCTGCGCGGTGGTCGGGTCATACTGGATGATTTCGGCCAGCGGCGTGCGATGCACCACGCGCCCCGGGGTCAGCGCCACGGTCCTGCCCGGCGCATAGGCCTCGGCCCCGACCGGCTTCTTGCGGTCGATCAGCCTCTGCCAGTCCTCGATCGCAAAAGCCGCCCCGCGCGCCAGATTGAAGCCGCGCTCCTTGACCGTGCGCTCGATCACTTCAGGATTGGTGGCGAGGTAGTTGGAGGGCGCGACCAGATCGAGCGCCTGGCGCCCGACGAAGCGCAACATCGCGAGATGGTGCCCGGTCGCCCCGTGAACGCCATGCGTGGCTTCGTCGAGCATGCGCTCGGCCCCCAGCAAGCCTTCCGCGTAGAGCGCGTAGGGCCAACGCTGCCAGGACGGGTGACGAAATCGCTTGTCTTGCGGCAGCGAGTGCTCGCAGGGCGCACAGGCGCCGTCCTGACTGGCCATGCGGACGCCGAGCTGCGCCAGCCGGCCGAGTTCGGCGGCCGCTGCGAACCCGATTTCGCCCAGCCGCGCCGGCGACACGGAGAGATGCACGGCCCAGTCGAACCAGGCCTCGGCCAGACCCATCGGCGAGAAGCCGGCCGAGAGCTGGCCTATGGCGGCGTGGAGCGCCCGGTCCAGGGGCGGTTCGTGAAGCGGCGCCTGTTCGTTCGACTCAGGCGCCAGGACCAGAGGCGGCGCTGACGGCGCAGGCGCCACGGGCGTCGCCGTGGCGCGCTGGGGTGCGATGGGATCGGCGCGAACCGGTTTTGCCATGGTCGACATCCGATCAAGGTAACCGGCAGGTCGGGAATGGCTTTGATCCCCATCAATGTGCCCGCATGGGACGCTCTGTACAGATTGCGGACGGCGCGACAAAAACGCCGCTGCACAGGAGGCCTTTGACCATGTCAACCACACGGCCGACCCCCCAACGCGAAACCTCGCAAGCGCTGCCGCTCGGCGGGATCGAGGGAATCACCAAGTCGATGCAGAGCCAGCTGGCTTCGGCCGCCGCGCTGCCGCATGCGCTGATCGAGGCTCAACTCGCCCTCGGCTCGGAATTGATGACCTTCCTTGGCCAAAGGATGAAGGCGCAGGCCGAGCTGTTCGGCGCGCTCAGCCATTGCCATGATCTCTCGGAGGCCGTCGAAGCGCAGCGCAAGTTCAGCGAACGCGTCGCCAGCGATTACAGCAGCGAGTTCGGCCAGATCACCGAGCTGATGCGCAAGGAAATGGCGACGGTGCAGGGCATCGTCGCGCAATCGGTCGAGGAAGGCAGCAAAGCGGCCAAGGCGGCGGCCTGACCGGGACGCCACGATCCGCCCCTGCCGCGCGAGGTTCGCCGAGTGGACGACGTCGACCTCTCCCCCAAGCGGCTGATCGTGGCCTTTCCGTTGCTGGGCCTGGTCACCGGCGGCCTGCTGGCCCTGAGCGGCAGGAGCGACTGGGCCTCGCTGGCCTGGACGGCCGCGACGCTGCCGGTATTGGCCTTTCTCTGCATCGAAATCGTCATCAGCCTGCGCCGGGGCGAGATCGGACTCGACATCGTCGCGGCGCTCTCGATGAGCGCCGCGCTGATCTTCGGGGAAACGCTCGCCGCCGCCGTCGTCGCGCTGATGTATGCCGGCGGCCAGCACCTCGAAGACTATGCCTCGCGCCGCGCCCGGCGCGAAATGACGGCGCTGCTCGGCCGCACGCCCCGCACTGTCATGCGCCACCAGCCCGAGGGCCTGCGCGAGGTCGCCACCGAATCCGTCATTCCCGGCGATTTGCTGATGATCCGCCGCGGCGAGGTCACGCCCGTCGACGGCATCGTCTCGCAGGGCGTCGCCGTGCTTGATCAATCCGCCCTGACCGGGGAGTCGCTGCCGCAACGCTTCGGCGTCGGCGAGGCGCTGCCGAGCGGGGCGGGCAATGTCGGGGGCGCCTTCGACATGGTCGCGACGCATCGCGCCGCCGACAGCGTCTATGCCGGCATCGTCAGGCTCGTCGACGAAGCCCAGCGCTCGAAGGCGCCGATGGCGCGGCTGGCCGACCGCTACGCCATGCTGTTCCTGCTGACGACCGTGCTCATCGCGCTGGCCGCCTGGTACTGGACCGGCGATCCGATCCGGGCCGTCGCCGTGCTGGTGGTCGCCACCCCCTGCCCGCTCCTTCTCGCCGTGCCGATCGCCCTGGTGGCCGGCATGTCGCGCGCCGCCAAGCACGGCATCCTGATCAAGGGCGGACGCGCGCTGGAAGGGCTGGCCCGCATCCGCGTCATCGTGCTCGACAAGACCGGCACGCTCACCGATGGCCGGCCGCAGGTCGAGGAGATCGTGGCGCAGCCCGGTTTCTCGCCTGAGACCGTGCTTACGCTGGCCGCTTCGCTCGATCAGGCGTCGAAGCATGTCGTGGCGCAGACGCTGGTCTCGGAGGCTCGCCGCCGCGGTCTCACGCTCGCCATGCCCGAGGAGGCGGAGGAGACGCCGGGCGAAGGGCTGAGCGGCTCGGTCGCCGGGCGGGCGGTGGTGGTGGGCGGCTACGATTTCGTGCTGAGCCATCTCGGCGGCTGTCGTGCGGCGGACGCGCCGGCGCATCGCAAGGCGGCGGGCGCGATGCTGGTTTCGGTCGCGATCGACGAACGCTACGCCGGCAGCATCCTGCTCACCGACAGGCTGCGGGACGGAACCAAGGCCCTGCTCGCCTCGCTGCGGGCCCAGGGCATAACGCGTCTGGTGCTGGCGACGGGCGACCGGGAGGCGGTGGCGCAAGGCATCGCCTCGGGGCTCGGACTCGACCGCGTCGTCGCCGATCTGACGCCGTCGCGCAAGATCGACATCGTCAAGCAGGAGCGCAGCCACGGCCCGGTGATGATGGTGGGCGACGGCGTCAACGACGCGCCGGCGCTGGCCGCCGCCGATATCGGCGTCGCCATGGGCGCGCGCGGTTCGGCCGCCTCAGCCGAGGCGGCCGATCTCGTGCTGCTCGTCGACAAGCTCGACCGGATCGCGAGCGCCCTCTCCATCGCCAGCCATTCCCGCCGCGTGGCGGTGCAGAGCGTGCTCGCCGGCATCGGCCTGTCGATCCTCGGCATGATCGCAGCGGCCTTCGGCCTGATCACGCCGGTCCAGGGCGCGCTGCTGCAGGAGGCGATCGACGTCGCCGTCATCCTCAACGCCTTGCGCGCGCGGGGCGACGCCTGAACGCGGCTTGACATCGCGCAAGGCGGGCTCAGCCTGAAAGTCGCACCGTCGCGCCGGAGGACCGACCGCATGCGCCACCAAAGCCCGACATCCCGCGGCGAAGCCGTTCTGAGGGTCCGCGGCCTCGAGGTCGGCTTCGGCGAGAAGCTGGTGCTCGACCGTCTCGACCTCGATCTCTTCCGCGGCGAGATCCTTGGCGTCATCGGCGCCTCGGGCTCGGGCAAATCGGTGCTGGCGCGCACGCTG
>JBKBRD010000292.1:0-4389 GCA_046292405.1 Allobosea sp.
GCCGGTCGGGATGGCGCGGATCGATTAACGGCACGCTGCCGCGGCCGCGGGGGAGAATGAGCGTGGTCGTCGCGGTCATGGGGCGTCCTGGACAGTGTGCAAATGGCAGGCGGCGCTGCGGCCGGGCGCGATCTCGGCGAGCGCGGGGCGAACCTCGCGGCAGATCGCCATCGCCTGGGGGCAGCGCGGGTGAAACGGACAGCCGGGCGGCGGCGCCAAGGGCGAAGGGATCTCCCCGCTCACCGGCTCGAAGACGCGCTTGCGGCCCTGCGCGGAGGGGATCGCCTTGACCAGGGCGGCGCTGTAGGGGTGCGCCGGCGCGGCGAAGACGGCCTTGGCGGGGCCGATTTCGACGATGCGGCCGAGATACATGATCGCGACGCGGTCGCTGATATGGCGGACCAGGCCGAGATCATGGCTGACGAACAGATAGGTCAGCCCGTGGCGCTCGCGGATGTCCATGAACAGGTTGATGACCTGGGCCTGGATCGAGACGTCGAGCGCCGAGACCGGTTCGTCGCACACCAGAAAGTCCGGTTTCACCGCCAGCGCCCGGGCGATGCCGATGCGCTGGCGCTGCCCGCCCGAAAACTGGTGCGGATAGCGCTCACGATAGGCGAGATCGAGTCCGACCTCGCTCAGCGCCCGGTCGACCTCCGCATCGATCTGGCTTTTGGGCACGAGCTTGTGGACCGCGAGCGCCTCGCCGACGATGCGGGCGACCTTCATGCGCGGGTTCAGCGAAGCATGCGGATCCTGGAAGATCATCTGCACCTTCAGCAGGAACTCCAGCCGCTCCCTGCCTCTCAGCCCCGAGACGCTCCGGCCGGCATAGATCGCCTCCCCTTCCGTCGGCGCAATGATCCCGGTGGCGATGCGCGCCAAGGTCGACTTGCCGCAGCCGGATTCGCCGACGAGGCCGAGGACCTCGCCCTTCATCACCGTGAGATCGACCCCATCGACCGCCTTCAGGGTCTTGGGCTTCTCGCCCTGGCCGATCATTGCGAGCAGGCTCTGGGCGAGCGTGCTCTTGCCGCGAAAATGCTTGCGCACGCCGCGCAGTTCGAAAAGCGGCGCGGTCATGAGGCGAGCTCCGGCTCGGGAACCGGATTGTGGCAGCGATACTGCCTGGGACCCTCGGCAACCGTCTGCGGATCGCTCTGCGCGCAGAGAGGGAGCGCGCGGTCGCAGCGCGGACGGAACGGGCAACCGCTCGGTCGGCTGTCGATGCGCGGCGCCATGCCGTCGATCTGGCGCAGGCGCCCGCCCGGCTCCACCATCGCGGCCGACGAACCGAGCAGGCCGCGCGTATAGGGGTGGCGCGGCGCGTCGAGGACGAGGTCGACCGGGCCGGTCTCGACGACGCGGCCGGCATACATCACCGCGATCCGGTCGGCGAGTTCGGCGACCACGGCGAGGTCGTGGGTGATCCAGATCACCGCCGTCCCGGTCTCGCGGGCGAGCTTCTGCATCTCGTAGAGGATCTGGCTCTGGATGGTGACGTCGAGCGCCGTGGTCGGCTCGTCGGCGATGATCAGGTCCGGCTCGTTGAGCAAAGCGGTGGCGATGGCGACGCGCTGGCGCATCCCACCCGAGAATTCATGCGGAAACTGCTTCAGCCGTGTCTCCGGCGAGGAGATGCCGACCCGGCCGAGCGCCCGCGCCGCCATGGCCAGAGCTTCGCTGCGTGGCATGTTGCGATGCTCCAGCACCGCCTCCGCCATCTGCTCGCCGATGCTCAGCACCGGGTTCAGCGTCATCAGCGGATCCTGGAAGATCATGGCGATGCGGTCGCCGCGCAGGGCGCGCAGGCGCTCGGGCGTGGCGCTGCGCAGGTCCTCGCCCTTGAAGGCGATGCTTCCGGCGATGATCTCTCCGGGCGGATCGACCAGCTGCACCAGCGAAAAGCCGGTCACCGACTTGCCCGAGCCGGACTCGCCGACCAGCCCCAGCACCTCGCCGCTTTCAATGTCGAGATCGACCCCGTCGACCGCCGCCCAGGCGCCGTCGGGTGCGTGGAAGACGGTGCGCAGCCCGCGCACCTGCAGCAGAGCCGGCGCGCTCATGAGCGCACGTTCAGGCTGCGGCGCAGCCTGTCCCCAACCAGATTCAAGGACATGATCAGCAGCACCAGCGCGATGCCGGGGAAGACCGCGATCCAGTATTCCCCGGACAGCAGAAATTCGAAGCCGTTGGCGATCAGCAGCCCGAGAGAAGGCTGGGTGATCGGCACGCCGACGCCGAGGAAGGACAGGGTCGCCTCCAGCGTGATCGCGCCGGCGATGCTGATCGAGGCGACGACCAGCACAGAGCCGATCGCGTTGGGCAGCAGATGCCTCAGCATGATGTGCCGGGTCGGCAGGCCGAAATTCACGGCCGCCTCGATATATTCCTTGCGCCGCTCGACCATGGCGGCGGCGCGCATCAGCCGCGCATACTGCGCCCATTGCACCAGCACGATCGCCAGGATGACCTTGTCGACCCCTCGCCCGATCGAGGCGAGCAGCACCAGCGCCACCAGGATCGACGGGAAGCCGAGCATGAAATCGACGACGCGCATGATCGCCGCGTCGATCGCGCCGCCAAACTGAGCTGCGACAAGCCCGGCGGTGACGCCGATCAGCAGCGCCCCCAGCGTGGCCGAGAGCCCGACCGTCAAGCTGGTGCGCAGCCCGTAGAGGATGGCGCTGAGCATGTCGCGGCCCTGCGCATCGGTGCCCAGCCAATAAGTCGTGCCGGTCAGGCTGGCGGCGCCCGGCGGCAACCGGTTGTCCATCACGTTCAGCACGGCGAGATCATGCGGGTTCTGCGGCGCGATGAAGGGGGCCAGCAAGGCGAGCGCGACGAGGATGCCGAGCAGGATGCCGGCGCCGCGCAAAGTCGGCTGCTGGCGGATGCGCTTCAGGACCAGGGCGCGCAGCGGCGTGGCGGCTTCGGGCGAGACGCTCATGCGCTGCCTCCCGCCAGTTTCACGCGGGGGTCGAGCGCCGCGTAGAGAATATCGACCAGCAGGTTGACCGTGACGAAAAGCAGGGTCGCCAGCATGACATAGGCGACGACCACCGGGCGATCGAGCTGATAGATCGAATCGATCAGCAGCTTGCCCATGCCCGGCCAGGCGAACACCGTCTCGGTGATCGTCGAGAAAGCGACCAGGCTGCCGAACTCGATGCCGATGACGGTCACCACCGGGATGAGGATGTTGCGCAGCACGTGCCGACCGACGATGCGACGCGGGCGCACGCCCTTGGCGCGGGCGTATTTGACATAGTCCTGTCCCATCGCCTCGGTCGTGCCGGCGGCGACGACCCGGATCAGCAGCGCCATGTTGGGAATCGAGAGGTTGAGCGCCGGCAGGATCAGGTGCTTGAGCCCATTGGCGGTGAGCAGGCTGGTCTGGACGCCGAACACGCTGACGGTTTCGCCGCGCCCGGCCGTCGGCAGCAGGCCGAGGACCACCGAGAACAGCAGGATCAGCATCATCCCCTTCCAGAAGCTCGGCAGCGAGAAGCCGAGCACGGTGCCGGCCATGATCGCGCGCGAGGGGCGGCTGTCGGGCGAAAGCCCGGCATAGAGGCCGAGCGGCACGCCCACGACGATGGCGAGCGCCATCGCCAGCAGCACCAGTTCGACGGTCGCCGGCAGCCGCGCCAGGATCAGGCCGATCGCCGGCACCCCATGCACGAAGGAGCGGCCGAGATCGCCCTTCAGCGCATTGCCCATGAAGGTCAGGTATTGCTGCCAGACCGGCAGATCGAGTCCGAGCCGGCGGATCAACGCCTGGCGCTCGACATCGCTGACCTGCGGCGGCACCAGCAGCTCGATCGGGTCGCCAATCCCATAGACGGCGAAAAACACCACGACCGAGACCGCGAGCAGCACGAAGACGCTCTGGATCAGTCGCTGCAGGATGAAGGCGGTCATGAAAGCCCGGTAGGCTGATCGTCCGTCATGGCCGGGTCGGCCCGGCCATGACGGCGAAGCGCGTCACTTGGTCGGTTGCATCGACATGGCGAGGGTGAACTGGTCGGCCCGGCCGGTCACCTTGATCTCGGCCTTGGAGGCCCAGATCGTGCTCTCGAAATGCAGCGGGATGAACGCCGCCCCTTCGAGCGCCCGGGCGCCGGCCTTGCGCAGCAATTCCTCGCGCTTGCCGTCTTCGAGCGTCTGGATCGCCTCGCGGATCAGCGTGTCGAACTCGGCATCCTTCCAGCCGCCGTAATTCGAGCCGCCGATGGTCTTGGCGTCGTCGGGCGTCGCCGGCCATTGCCGCAGGAAGGAGGCCGCCTCGCCGGTGCCCGAGCCCCAGCCGCCCAAGGCCACCGAGAATTCCTTCTTGGCGCGGCGCGGGAAGTAGATCGCACGGGTCATGGCGTCGACATCGGCCTT
>JBKBRD010000293.1:0-4378 GCA_046292405.1 Allobosea sp.
GAACAGCACCGACCAGAGCACGACCGCCTCGCTCTGCCAGGGCGTGCGTCGGAACACCAAGGTCCAGCCGACATAGCAAGTCGCAGCCGTCAGGGCGAGATAGGCGAGGCCGCCGAGCCAGCCATAGGAGGCGAAGCCGTTGATATAGACGTTGTGCGGATCCTCGACGAAGAACAGGTGAAAGCGCAGCGGTCCAAAACCATTGGGCAGGTCCAGCAGCATCGGTATCGAGCGGATCTGATTGCCGAAGCGCCCCGTCGTGCCGACATCGTAGGATTGCGACAGGCTCGCCCTGATCTCGAAAACGCTGCGGATCGGCTCGAAGGACAGCGCCGCCAGCAGCGCCACCAGGAGCAACAGCGCGGCGACCAGCGTCAGCAGCACGATTCTGGCCCGGCGCGACGCGCCCTGAGTCGTCAGGAAGGTCAGCAGGATCATCAGCAGGGCCGAGCCGGCGTAATTGCCCCAAGCGCCGCGCGAGAAGGTCAGAAACAGCGCAAGCAAGGGCGCGCTCATCAGCAGCACGCCCTTGATCAGCCCCACCCGCCCGATCAGCACGTGCTGCAGGGTGAAGACCAGCGGGACCACGAGAAACGGCCCCAGCACGTTGGGATCCTTGAACGTGCCGGCGGCGCGGCTCGACCGGGTGAAGACGCTGGCGAGATCGGCCACGTCGAAATAGCCGAGAATGCCCGCCAGGCTGGCGCACCAGGCGGCGACCATCCAGCCGCGGCGCAGCGTCTCGATCCGCGCCTGCGCGTCCTCGGCCATGATCGCGGCCAGGAACACTGCGGTGATCATCAGATAGACCGACACGGCCGTGAAGCGGACCGATGTCGGCTCGTCCATCCAGGGGATGAGCGCGATCGCCCCGCCGATATTGTAGAGCAGCAGCAGCAGCGCCATCGGCAGCAATTTCTGCGACAGCCGCAAGCCCGTCAGCGCAAAGACGAACAGCGCGAGCAGGAAGACGAACTCATAGGGCGAGGGCTCGATCAGCGCGAAGCCCGACGAGGCGCCCAGCAGCCACAACGTGCCGCGTTTCAGCGACGCATAGGGCAGCAGCAGCCGGCGGCCGCCGCGGACGTCCCGGCCGTCCGCCCCCTGCGCGAGCGCGCTCAATAGGCGTTCTCGTTCTTGGTCATCAGCGAGAGCGGCGTCTTGACCAGTATGTAGAGGTCGAGCAGCACCGACCAATTCTCGATGTAATAGAGATCATGCTCGACGCGGCGCTGGATCTTGTCCTCGGTGTCGGTTTCGCCGCGCCAGCCATTGACCTGGGCCCAGCCGGTGATGCCAGGCTTGACCTTGTGACGCGCGAAATACCCGTCGACGACCTGCTCATAGGCGCGGTTCTGCGCCTTGGCGTGGATGGCGTGCGGGCGCGGCCCGACCAGCGACAGGTCGCCCTTGAAGAGCACGTTGAACAGCTGCGGCAGCTCGTCGATCGAGGTTTTGCGGATGAAGCGGCCGACGCGGGTGACGCGCGGATCGTCCCGCGTGACCTGCTTGGCGGCGGCGTGGTCGGTCATGTCATGATAGAGCGAGCGGAACTTGAAGACCTCGATCAGCTCGTTGTTGAAACCGTAGCGCTTCTGGCGGAATAGCACCGGCCCGCGCGAATCCAGCTTGATGGCGATGGCGGTCGCGATCATCAGCGGCGCAAGCAGGATCAGCGCCAGCGTCCCGACGAGCTTGTCGAAGGCGTATTTGACGACGACGTCCCAATCCGCGATCGGCCGGTCGAACACGTCGAGCACCGGCACGGCGCCGATATAGGAATAGGATCGCGGCCGGAAGCGCAGCTTCGACATATGCGCCGACAGCCTGATGTCGATCGGCAGCACCCAGAGCTTGCGCAGCATCGCCAAGAGCCGCGCCTCCGCCGAGATCGGCAGGGTGAAGATCACCAGATCAAGCTTGGTGCGCCGCGCGAATTCGACGAGATCGTCGATGGTGCCGAGCTTGGGATAGCCCGCCACGAGATCCGGAGAGCGGTCGTCGCCGCGGTCGTCGAAGACGCCGCACACCCTCAGACCCGTATCCCTCTGGGCTTCGAGCGCGCGGATCAGCGCTTCGCCGGCCTCGCCGCCGCCGACGATGGCGGTGCGCCGCTCCAGCCGCCCCATCCGCGTCAGCCGGCGCACCGCCAGATGCACGACGAGCCTTTCGCCCAGCAGCGCCGCAAGGCCGCCGGTGTAGAAGCCGAGCAGCCAGACGCGCGACACCTGGTCGCCGATCTTCAGGAAGAAGAAGGCCGCCAGCGTGAACAGGAACAGCGTCGTCCAGCCCGCCGACAGCCTGATCGCCATGGCGATGAAGTTGCGCAGCGCCCCGAGGTGATAGAGGCGCAGCATCTGGAAGCTCGCCATGGCCGCGACCGCCAGGAGCGGAATGGTGATCTGATAGGCGAGGCGGTTGTCGACCTCGCCGCGGAGATAGAAGAAATAGACGAAGCTGCCGACGCCGATGATGGCGAGGACGTCGAACAGCCGGACCAGACCTTCGATCATCACGGGAGACAGCGTCGGCTTCACCGGCATCGCGGCGATGCGCTCGGCGAGCGGGTGGAAGATGCGGCTCGCGCCGGCTTCGCGCCTGTCGATCAAGTCGGACGTCGCCGTCGCTGCGGCGTCGACCTTGATCAGATCGCGGACATCGAACGCACCCATACGCACACCACCCTCGTACCGCCCGGCAGGGCCAAGCCGCAGCCGGCTCAAGCCGGCTGTAGCGGATAATGATCACGGAACCTTTAATCCGGGGCGTCGCAGTCTCTCGGCTCCGCCTACGCGCGGACGCTCGTTTTTGCGGAGTGTCGACGCGTGGAAATTCGACTGCTTCGCCAGCGGCTTAGTCGGGCACGGCGCGGCCGCCGCAACTGTCGCGGAGCGTGACAGCCGTGACGGAAAGTCGTCTCACGTTGACAAACAGCATTAAAATGACCATATTGACGGTCATGAGTGTATGAGAAGCCCATTTACTGGACCGCTTGCGCTGACGCGATTTGCGTCATGCATGTGCCGTGTCCGGTAGTTTCTGCGGGTCGTTCCAGACCCATTTCAATACTCAATATCCCGGTTTTAATTCTAACTTTTGCTTGGCCGCTGGGCATCATTCTGTGATGTGCGACGCGGGCCTCGCCCGTGTGCAACATGTCTTTCCATTGGTTGGTACTTCTCGCGGCGATCGCCGTCGAGATTCTGGCGACGGCCGCGCTCAAATCGGCAGTGTCGGCGCCCGCTGCGCTCGCGCTGCTGCCGCTGCTCCTGATCGGCCTGTCCTTCTCGCTGCTCAGCGTCGCCTTGCGCGTCATTCCCATAGCCGTCGCCTATGCGGTGTGGGAGGGGCTCGGCATCGTCGGCATCGCGCTGACGGGTCACCTTCTGTTCGGCGAAGATCTGACGCCGATGCGGCTGATCGCGCTCGGCGCGATCATCGCCGGCATCGTGCTCCTCGAACGCGGCATGGCGGCTGGGTCCGGCCCAGATGCACGGCGCGAGCCGGTTTCGGCCGGCAAGGCGCCGCTCGCGGCAGGGGGGAGCGGCGCATGACAGTCTCTCTTTCGCTCGTGCCGCCGATGGCCTGGCTCGCTTTTGCCGTCGTGCTGGAGGTCTGGGGCGCCTATCTGCTGAAGCTCGCGGACGGGATGAAGCGGCGTGCGCTCGGCGCGGCGGGCGTCTTGCTCGTCGTTGCCGCCTTCGCCGCGCTCGCCCAGGCGATTCAGGGGATGGACCTGTCAGTCGCCTATGCCGTCTGGGGCGGCGCGGGTCTGGTCATCACGGCCGTGCTCGGCGCGGTCGCCTTTGGCCAGCGCATCAGGCCGACCGGCTGGGCCGGCATCGTGCTCGTCATCTGCGGGGTGGCCGCGTTGAAGCTGCTTTAGCGGACGATCAAGCCCTGCGGGCCGTCAAGGCGGCCCGATAGGCTGCGATCACGCCGTCGATCATCCCGTCCAGCCGGAAATCACGCTGGACATGGCTTGCCAGATCGGCCGCCTGCCGCTGCCTTTCGGCTTGGGGCGTCGCCAGCATTGCGGCGATGGCTTCCGCCAGGATCGCGGCATTGTCTGGCTGGATCAGCCGGGTGCGATGCTGCGGCCCGTAGATCTCGCCGATGCCGCCGACATCGGTGGCGATCAGCGGTTGCGCGGCAGCCGCCGCTTCCAGGATGACATAGGGCAGCGATTCCGCCCGGGAGGGAATGACCATGATCCGCCCCTCCGCCAGAGCCAGGCGAATCGGCGCCGGCGCCTGGAAGACGCATTGCTCGGCCACGCCCTGCGATTCCGTCATCTGCCGCAGCAGCGCCTCGTCGGGGCCGGATCCGACGATCAGGAGCCGCGGCGTCAGGCGCTGGCATGCTTTCAGCAGGGCCA
>JBKBRD010000294.1:0-4372 GCA_046292405.1 Allobosea sp.
TGTCGTAAAGGGTGGTCGGGGCGGATGCGGACGTCATGGCGTGAGGCCTCTGTCGGGATTGGGTCTGGAAATCTGTCGCTTGGTGCGCGCAAGCCGTTGGCTCGGGGCGCGATGCCTGTCGCCGACGCGGGCGCCGGCGTCAGGCGCGGCTAAGCGCTGCGATGGCGGAGGCGGTGAAGCGGCCGAAGAAGCGCCAGGGCAACCTGGCATGGTCGTCCAGAGCCGCGAACCCCTGCGTCGTCGGCAGGCGGCGCAGCTTCGCCTCGCGGCGCACCGCGTGGACCCTGCCATCCTCGCTCTGTCGGGCTCTCGTCATGGCGCGCTTCTACCAGTTCCAGAGTGAACCGGCAACGAAGCCGATGGCGCCGCGAGCATTGCCTTCACCCCGCCGAGCGCGCAGGTTGCGGCCAGCGAACAGGACAGGTGCGACGATGCTGAGATTCTTCCCTTTCATGGTGCTGGCGGTGCTCGCTTACGCCGTCGTGGTCTGGGCGCTCGGCATGCCGCTGGCCCGCGAAATCGTCGGCTTCGGCCTGCCGTCGGGCACGCAGTTTTCGCTGACGGTGAGCGAGGTCGTGCTCGCCATCGCGACCATCGTCCTGTTCTTCGAGATCATGAACGCGACCAGCGCGCGTTCGAGCTCGATTTTCAATCACGGGCTCTCGATGCTGGTCTTCGTCGCCAGCCTGATCGCCTTCCTGATGGTCCCGGGCTTCGGCACCGGCACCTTCCTGATCATCACGCTGATGACCCTGGTCGACGTCATCGCCGGCTACTCGATCAGCATCCTCACCGCCCGGCGGGACATGACCTTCGGCGGGCAGGAGTAGCGCTGGCGGCGGAGCCGTTGAGCGTCCGGCTGACGGCCTTTGCACAAACAAAAACGCGGCCCCGAAGGACCGCGTTTCAAACGTCTCGCGAGCGCCAGCTTACTTGGCGGCGGCCTTGTCGCCCTTGGGCGGACGGGCCTCGACGCGCTCGGCGATGCGGGCCGACTTGCCGCGACGGTCGCGCAGATAATAGAGCTTGGCGCGACGCACCTTGCCCTTGCGGACGACCTTGATGCTGTCGATGTTCGGGGAATACAGCGGGAAGACGCGCTCGACGCCTTCGCCATAGGAAATCTTGCGGACGGTGAAGGCCTCGTTCAGCCCGCCGCCATTGCGGGCGATGCAGACGCCCTCATAGGCCTGGACGCGGCTGCGCTCGCCTTCCTTGACCTTGACGTTGACCTGGACGGTGTCGCCGGGCTGGAAATGCGGGATCTCGCGACCTTCGCTGAGCTTGGCGATCTGCTCTTTGTCGAGCTGCTCGATGATGTTCATGGGTCTCTCCATGGCCGTTGTCGCGTGTGATCACGCGGGCGTTCGGCACGCTGTTTTCAGTTGAGGTCCGGGCCATACAGCAGCGGGCGCGCTTTGTCGAGCGAGCGGCCCGGTTTTTCAGGGGCTTCGCGCGCCTTGCAGCTTTGTGCATAAAGCGGCGGAGGAAACGCATAACGAGCAGGACCAGAGCCCATGGCCGCAATCACCAAAACAGCCCTCGTCACCGGCGCCGCCCGCGGCATCGGGCTGGCCACCGCAAAGCTGTTCCTGCAGGAGGGCTGGAACGTCGCGCTGCTCGACATCGACGCCGCCAATCTCGATCGCGCCATGGCCGACATCGCTCAGCCCGGGCAGACGCTGGCGCTGCCCTGCGACGTCTCCGACCCCGCCGCATTGGCGCAGGCGTTCGCGGCGTTGACGGCGCGCTTCGGCCGGCTCGACGCGCTGGTCAACAATGCCGGAACCGCCGTGTTCAAGCCGTTGCTGGAGACGACGCTCGAGGATTGGCAGCGCGTGATGGCGGTCAACCTCACCGGCCCCTTCCTGACCACGCAGCTGGCGGCGCCGCTGATGGCCGACACTGGCGGCGGCGCCATCGTCAACATCACCTCGATCTCGGGTCTGCGCGCTTCGACGCTGCGGGTCGCCTACGGCACCAGCAAGGCCGCGCTCGCCCATCTCACCAAGCAGCAGGCGGCGGAACTCGCCGGCCTCGGCATCCGCGTCAATGCGGTGGCGCCGGGGCCCGTCGACACCGCCATGGCGAAAGAAGTGCACAGCCCCGAAATCCGCGCCGATTATCATGACGCGATCCCGCTTAATCGCTACGGGCTGGAGGAGGAATTGGCGCAGGCCATCGTGTTCCTGTGCGGCGACAAGGCGAGCTATATCACCGGCCAGTCGCTGGCCGTCGACGGCGGTTTCGACGCGGTGGGAATCGGCCTGACGACGCTGCGCGGCGCACGCCGCAACAGGTGAGACGGGCGCGGCGCGCCGACCCTCATCTTGCCTGCCCCTGCGTGAAAGCCGGTCGGTCGAGGCGGCTACGACAGGCGCCTTTGCGGCATGCGCCCCGCATTTGCGTTCGCCTACCGGCTCCGCCATAGCTGCGCCGGTGCAAAATGTCGCCGTGCCCGACTGCGCAGTCGCGGATCGTCTGACCTGGAGATGAGATGACGGTCACATCGCAAGAACTCCGGCCCCTGCTGTGGGAGCCGAAGAACCTGGTGCGCTCGATCGAGGCGGCCGGGGTCACCCTTTGGTCCTGGAACGTCGACACCGACGCGCTTGCCATGGATGACCACGCCTATGATCTATGGGGCATCCCCCGCAGCCTCGACGTCAATTTCGAGGATCTGTCACAGCACATCCATCCGGCCGACCGGGACAGGGTGCGCGCCGCCTTTACCGCCACGCGCTCGATCATCGGGCCGTATGAGATCGACTTCCGGATCATGGTCGCGGACGAACTGCGCTGGGTCTCGGCCCGCGGCCAGGGCAGCGACGCCGGCATGGTCGACCGCATCATGTTCGGGATTTTCATCGACGTGACCGGGCGCAAGCAGGCGGAAGAGGGCCGGGAGCTGCTCGCCGGCGAAATGAGCCACCGCGTCAAGAACCTGCTGGCGATCGCCTCCGGCCTGACGGCGATCACCTCGCGCTCGACCTCGACGACCGTCGACATGGCGCGGGAGCTGACGCAGCGGCTGACGGCGCTGGGGCGGGCCCATGATCTGGTGCGCCCCATCCCAGGCCAGACGGCCATGGCCTCCGCCCTTCTGGGCGATCTGCTGACCGTTCTGCTCGCGCCCTATGACGATCTCGGCGCGTTCACCGGGCGGATTCGCGTCTCGGTTCCGCGCATCAGGGTCGGGGAGGCCGCGACCACGATCTTCGCGCTCGTTGTGCATGAGCTGGCGACGAATTCGCTGAAATACGGCGCGCTTTCGGTCGATACGGGTACGCTCGACGTCTCCTGCTCCGCCCGTGACGAAGCCGTCACCATCGTCTGGACGGAAAATGGCGGCCCCAAGGTGAAGCGGCCCGTCGGTCCCGGCGGCTATGGCAGCAAGCTGGTCGAGCGCAGCGTCGCCGGGCAGTTGCGGGGGTCGATCAGCTATGACTGGGCCGAGGAGGGGCTGATCGTCACCCTCCATGTCGACCCCGACCGGCTCGACAGCTGACGCGCCGACCGGCTGCCTGGCGGGCGGCTCAGGCCGGCGGCGCGCGGTCTTCGGCCGGCGCCAGCGCGCGCATCAGCATCTCGGCGGAATAGGGCTTCTGCAGGAAGACGGTCTTCGCCGGCAGGTCGTGCGGCAAGGGGGCGACTCGGCCCGATGCGAGGATGAGCACCACCGGCGGCCACCGTTCGCGCACGGCATGGATGAGCCTGATGCCATCCATCGATCCCGGCATCTCGATATCGGAGAAGACGATCCGGATATCGGGCCGCGCTTCGAGAAACAGAATGGCCTCGTCGGCGTTGCCTGCTTCGATGACTTCGTAACCCGCATCCTCCATCATGGCTGCCGCGTCTAGTCTAATAATTGCCTCATCTTCCACAAGAAGAATGACTGTTTTGGTCATGAAAGCTTTCGTTCAGGAATATTATCAACTATTCTAGGTCGTCATTGTTGCGTGTATTTGGAAATAAATCCGGGCCGCAGAGCTGCTCACACAGCCTCGGATGTCTCGGCAGGCAAGGGTTGACCGGCGCGATCGAGCTCGACCACGCGCGAAAGGGTTACGATCGTCCCTGGATTGGCCGCTTCCACGCTGATTTCCGCGCCCAGTTGTCCGGCCAGGGCCTTGACGATGCTGGTGCCGAGCCCGGCCTTGGCGTCCTCGGCCGCCTTCGGCATGCCGACCCCGTCATCGGCGACGCTCAGGCGCCAGTTCTGCTTGTCGCCGCTGTAGCTGACCAGGATGCGCCCGCCGCGTTGTCCGGGATAGGCGTGCTTGAGGGCGTTGATCACGAGTTCGGTGACGACGAGTCCGATGCTGATCGACCGGCTCGCCTCCACAGTGCTGTCATCGACCTCGACATC
>JBKBRD010000295.1:0-4325 GCA_046292405.1 Allobosea sp.
AGCGATCCGGCGCCTTCTGGAACATCCTTCGAGACGCCGTTTCGTAGCTCCTCAGGATGAGGGCTGAGGGGCGCGGGGGGCGCTGGCCAACTACGAGCCCTCATCCTGAGGAGGCCGCATCAGCGGCCGGCTCGAAGCATGCTCCAGCGGCAGCAGGAACCTCCCGAGGCGGCCGCTGGAGCCTCCGCCGCCCTACTCGGCCGCCTCGGCGATCGGCTCCGGCTTGACCCATTTCAGCACCGGCTGGCGCGCGGCGCGGGTTTCGTCGAGGCGGCGCAGCGGGGCGTGATGCGGCGCGCCGGTGAAGCGGCTCTTGTCGTTGCCCTTCGTCGCCATGGCGAGATCGCGCAGCGTCGCGATGAACAGATCGAGCGACGCCTTCGATTCCGACTCGGTCGGCTCGACCAGCATGGCGCCGTGGACGACGAGCGGGAAATACACCGTCATCGGGTGATAGCCCTCGTCGATCATCGCCTTGGCGAAGTCCAGCGTGGTGACGCCCGTGCCCTTCAGCCAATCGTCGTCGAACAGCGCCTCATGCATCGAGGGGTGGTCCGGGAAGGGCAGCGACATCAGGTCCTGCAGGCCGGCGCGGATGTAATTGGCGTTCAGCACGGCATCCTCGGAAGCCTGCTTCATGCCATCCGAGCCATGGCTGAGCATATAGGTCAGAGCGCGGACATACATGCCCATCTGGCCGTGGAAGGCGGTGATGCGGCCGAAGGGCGCGTTGCCTTCAGGTGCGTCGGCGACGTTCTCGACCAGGTGGGACGCGCCACCCTCGAGGTGGATGAAGGGCACGGGCGCGTAGGGCGCCAGCCGCTCCGAGAGCACGACGGGGCCCGACCCCGGCCCGCCGCCGCCATGGGGCGTCGAGAAGGTCTTGTGCAGATTGATATGCATGGCGTCGACGCCGAGATCGCCAGGCTTGGCCTTGCCGACGATGGCGTTGTAGTTGGCGCCGTCGCAGTAGAAATAGGCCCCGGCCTCATGCATGGCGGCTGCGATCGCGACGATCTGCGGCTCGAAGATGCCGCAGGTATTAGGGTTGGTGAGCATGATCGCCGCGACATCGGGCCCGAGCAGAGCCTTGACGTCCTCGACGGCGACGGTGCCGTCGGCGCGGGCCGGAACCGATTTGACGACGAAGCCGATCAGCGCCGCCGTCGCCGGGTTGGTGCCATGCGCCGATTCCGGCACCAGCACGGTGCGGCGGGTCTCGCCTTCGCCCTTGGCGGCGATGGCGGCCTTGATCGCCATCATGCCGCAGAGTTCGCCATGGGCGCCGGCCTTGGGCGAAAGCGACACGGCGGGCATGCCGGTCAGCACCATCAGATAGCGGGCGAGCTCCTGCATCAGCGCCAGCGCGCCGGGCACGGTCGAAACCGGCTGCAGCGGGTGGACATCGCTGAAGCCCGGCAGCCGCGCCATCTTCTCGTTGAGGCGGGCATTATGCTTCATCGTGCAGGAGCCAAGCGGAAACAGCCCCGTGTCGATGCCGTAATTCTTCTGGCTGAGGCGGACGTAATGGCGCATCGCCTCCGGCTCGGAGAGCCCGGGCAGGCCGATGCCGTCCTTGCGGGCGAGCTGGCCGAGCCGGCTCTTGAACGGCGCTGGCTTGTCGATATCGACGCCGGTGGTTTCGTAGCGGCCGATCTCGAAGATCAGCGGCTCGATCTGCTGCAGCGCCTTGTTGCCGGTGAAGGTGGCGTGCGCCTCAAGCGCGCCCGCGCCGGCCTGGGTGGGACGTCCCTGACGGTTCAGCATCACAGCACCTCCGCGAGCGCCGCCACGAAGGCCGCCCGATCCTCATCAGTATTGACTTCGGTATTGGCCACGATCAGCAGATCGTCGAGCCCGGCCTCGGGCAGGAGGCGCGAGACGGGAACGCCGCCGAGCACGCCCTTCTCCGCCAGCGCCTCGACCACGGCCGCGGCCGGCTTGCTGAGCTTCAGCGTGAACTCGTTGAAGAAGGTCTCGTTGAGAACGCTCACCCCCTTCACCGCAGAAAGCATGTCGGCGAGCCTGACGGCGTTGGCGTGGTTGGTCTCGGCCACCAGCGCCAGCCCGGCCTGGCCGAGCAGCGTCATGTGGATGGTGAAGGCGAGGCAGCACAGGCCGGAATTGGTGCAGATGTTCGAGGTCGCCTTGTCGCGACGGATGTGCTGCTCGCGGGTCGACAATGTCAGCACGAAGCCGCGGCGGCCCTCGGCGTCGACCGTCTCGCCGCAGAGCCGGCCCGGCATCTGCCGGACATATTTCGACTTGGCGGCGAAGAGCCCGACATAGGGGCCGCCGAAATTGAGCGCATTGCCGATCGACTGGCCCTCGCCCACCACGATATCGGCCCCCATCTCGCCAGGCGAGATCACTGCGCCGAGCGACATCACCTCGGTGAAGACGGCGATCAACAGCGCGCCATGCGCATGGGCCTTTTCGGCGATGGGGCGCAGATCGCGCAGATTGCCGAAGACATCGGGCGATTGCACGACGACGCAGGAGGTCTCGTCGTCGATCGCGGCGAGAATGTCCTCGCTCGCGGCGACATCGGCCGGCAGCGCCACGACATCGTCGCTCGCCATCCGCGAGAGCGTCTGCACGACGGCGGCATAATGCGGATGCAGCCCGCCGGAGAGCACGGCCTTGCGCCGCCTGGTGACGCGATGGGCCATCAGCACCGCCTCGCCCGTGCCGGTGGAGCCGTCATACATCGAGGCGTTGGCGACCTCCATGCCGGTCAGGGCTGCCACCTGGCTCTGGAATTCGAAGAGATATTGCAGCGTGCCCTGGGCGATTTCCGGCTGGTAGGGCGTGTAGCTGGTGAGGAATTCCGAGCGCTGGATCAGGTGGTCGACGGTGGCCGGAACGTGATGCTTGTAGGCGCCGGCGCCGACGAAGAACGGCACGGACGCGGCGGAGACGTTGCGCGCCGCCATCTTCGACAGGATGCGCTCGACCTCGGCCTCGCCCTTGGCGCGGGGCAGATCGACCGGCGCCGTCAAGAGCTTGTCGGAGGGAACGTCGCTGAACAGCGCGTCGATATCGGCGACGCCGATGCGGGCGAGCATGTCCTCGCGGTCCGTATCGGTGAGGGGGAGGTAGCGCATGGTGGTTCCTCGGTCATTCCGGGCCGAGCGCCGCGAGGCGCCCGAAAACCCATGAACACAGGTGTCAGAAAGCCGGCCCGCCGTGGCCGTCGGTTCCGGGCGCGCGCGGACGGCGCGCCCGGAATGAAGAACTCAGAGCGTCTTCACGTAGTTCTGGTACTCGCCCTCGCTCATCAGCCCTTCGAGTTCGGCCGGGTCGGTGAGCTTGAGCTTGACGAACCAGCCCTTGCCGGCCGGATCTTCGTTGACGGCGCCGGGCGCGCCTTCGAGTTCGCTGTTGACGGCGACGACCTCGCCCGAAACCGGGGCATAGACCTCCGACGCCGCCTTGACGCTCTCGACGACGGCAGCCTCGCCCCCCTTGGCGACGGTCTTGCCGATGCTGGGAAGCTCGACGAAAACGACGTCGCCGAGCTGGCCCTGCGCGTAATCGGTGATTCCGACGGTGCCGGTGTCACCCTCGATGCGGATATATTCGTGGTCCTTGGTGTAGCGGGTCTCGGCCATGACAGGCTCCATGGAAGAAGGGAATCGACGGGGAACGGAACTCAGCGCTTGTAGCGATTGGGAACGAAGGGCATCGGCGCGACCACGGCCGGCAGCTTCCGGCCGCGCACGATCAGATCGAGCCTAGCGCCCGGCGCGGCATGAGCGCGAGCGACATAGCCCATGGCGCAGGGCGCGTTCAGCGTCGGGCCGAAGCCGCCCGACGTGACCGTGCCGACGATTTCGCCTTCAGGGGTGGCGATCTCCGCGCCCTCGCGCGCAGGCGCCCGGCCCTCGGGCAGCAGGCCGACGCGGATGCGCGCCGGTCCCTCCGCCAGTTCGCGCTGGATGCGAGCGGCGCCGGGAAAGCCGCCCTCCTCGCGCCTGCGCTTCTGGATCGACCAGGTCAGCCCGCCTTCGACCGGCGAGGTGGCGGTGTCGATGTCATGCCCGTAGAGGCACAGCCCCGCCTCGAGCCGCAGCGAATCGCGCGCGCCCAGGCCGATGGGCTTCACTTCGGGTTCGGCGCAGAGCAGATCGGCCACTTCGGCGGCGGCTGCGGCGGGAAGCGAGATCTCGAAGCCGTCCTCGCCGGTGTAGCCTGCCCGGGCGATGGTCACGTCATGGCCGGCGAGCTTGAACCTGCCGAACTTCATGAAGGTGAGAGTGCCCAGCGGATGGTCACCGGAAGCGTGCCGCGACAGCGCATCAACGGCCTTGGGGCCTTGCAGC
>JBKBRD010000296.1:0-4307 GCA_046292405.1 Allobosea sp.
AGGCGTCGAACAGGTCGTTATCGGGCCGGAGGCGGTCGAATCGAAGTCGCGTCCGTTGTTCATCTATTCCGAGCGCGAGGACGAGGCGAAATCCGCCTCTGCCTGATCGCCCGGACCGTGTCGTCACCCGAAACGCGCGCCCCAGCGGCGCGCGTTTTGCTTGGATAACCGGCCTCGCCGCGACCAAACCGTCAAGGCGCGACAATCAGACGTGCAAAGAGCCGCTGCGGTTGCTTGAAAGCCGGCACAGAAGTCTCCACCTTATCGTCACTGGCGAGAGTCGCATGCCTCTCTTGGGTGGGATGCGCCAGGGCGGACGAAGCGATGGTCGCTTCGGGTTCGCGTACGCCCGCGAGGCCCGCCCATCCGGGGGGAGTCCGGGCGCAACCATGAAGGATTGATTATGACAGGTTCGGCGCCCCGCGCTCCCTTCGTCCCCGGCGAAACCGGTCTGTATCCGGTCCTGCCCCTGCGCGATATCGTCGTATTCCCCCACATGATCGTGCCGCTCTTCGTCGGCCGCGAGAAGTCCATCCGCGCCCTCGAAGAGGTCGTCAAGTCGGATGGGCTGATCCTGCTCGCGACGCAGAAGAACGCCGGGGATGACGATCCGGCCGCGAAGGACATTTACGAGATCGGCACGCTCGCGCGCGTGCTGCAACTGCTGAAGCTGCCCGATTCGACCGTCAAGGTGCTGGTCGAAGGCGTCGGCCGCGCCCGCGCCACCGCTTACGTCGCCGACGACGCCTTCTATCAGGCCGAGGCGGTCGGGCTGGCCGAAGAGGCCGGCAAGAAGGTCGAGCTCGAAGCGCTCGGACGTTCGGTCGTCAGCGAGTTCGAGAGCTATGTGAAGCTCAACAAGAAGATCTCGCCCGAGGTCGTCGCCGCCGTTTCGCAGATCGACGAGCCTTCCAAGCTCGCCGACACCGTGGCGTCGCATCTGGCCGTGAAGATCGCCGACCGCCAGGCGGTGCTCGAAATCACCCATGTCGCGCATCGGCTGGAGAAGGTTCTCTCGCTGATGGAAAGCGAGATGTCGGTGCTCCAGGTCGAGAAGCGCATCCGCTCGCGCGTCAAGCGCCAGATGGAGAAGACCCAGCGCGAGTACTACCTCAACGAGCAGATGAAGGCGATCCAGAAGGAGCTCGGCGACGGCGAGGAAGGCCGCGACGAGCTGGCCGAGCTGGAAGAGCGCATCGCCCGCACCAAGCTCTCCAAGGAGGCCCGCGACAAGGCCGTCGCGGAGATGAAGAAGCTGCGCCAGATGTCGCCGATGTCTGCCGAAGCGACCGTCGTGCGCAATTATCTCGACTGGATGCTCGGCATCCCCTGGGGCAAGAAGTCGAAGATCAAGAAGGACCTGCCTGCAGCCCAGGCGGTGCTCGACGACGATCATTTCGGCCTCGACAAGGTCAAGGACCGCATCGTCGAATATCTGGCGGTGCAGCAGCGCGCCAACCGGCTCGCCGGCCCGATCCTGTGCCTCGTCGGCCCTCCGGGCGTCGGCAAGACCTCGCTCGGCAAGTCCATCGCCAAGGCGACGGGGCGCGAATTCGTGCGCATGTCGCTCGGCGGCGTGCGTGACGAGGCCGAGATCCGCGGTCACCGCCGCACCTATATCGGCTCGATGCCGGGCAAGATCATCCAGTCGATGAAGAAGGCCAAGACGGCGAACCCGCTGATCCTGCTCGACGAGATCGACAAGATGGGCCAGGACTTCCGGGGCGATCCTTCAGCCGCCCTGCTGGAGGTGCTGGATCCCGAGCAGAACGCCACCTTCAACGATCATTACCTCGAGGTCGATTACGACCTGTCGAACGTGATGTTCGTGACCACGGCGAACACGCTCAACATTCCGCCGGCCCTGCTGGACCGGATGGAGGTGATCCGCATCGCCGGCTACACCGAGGATGAAAAGGTCGAGATTTCGCGTCGCCACCTGATTCCGGGCGCGATCAAGAAGCACGGCCTCGAATCCAAGGAATGGTCGATCGACGACGAGGCGTTGATGACGCTGATTCGGCGCTACACCCGCGAGGCCGGCGTCCGCAATCTCGAGCGCGAGCTGTCCAACACCGTGCGCAAGGCGGTGAAGGAAATCGTGCTCAGTAAGAAGAAGAAGATCGCCATCACCCCGACCGTGCTGGAGGAATATCTCGGCCCGCCGCGCTATCGCTATGGCATGGCCGAGACCGAGGATCAGGTCGGTGTCGCCACCGGTCTGGCCTGGACCGAGGTCGGCGGCGAGCTGCTGACGATCGAAGGCGTCATGATGCCGGGCAAGGGCAAGATGACGGTGACCGGCAACCTCAAGGACGTGATGAAGGAATCGATCTCGGCGGCGGCTTCCTATGTCCGCTCCCGCGCCATCGATTTCGGCATCGAGCCGCCCTTGTTCGACCGGCGCGACATCCACGTCCACGTTCCGGAAGGCGCAACGCCCAAGGATGGGCCCTCGGCAGGCATCGCGATGGCGACCACCATCGTCTCGATTCTGACGGGCATCCCGACCCGGCGCGATGTTGCGATGACGGGCGAGGTGACGCTGCGAGGCAGGGTGCTGCCCATCGGCGGTCTGAAGGAGAAGCTCCTGGCGGCGCTGCGCGGCGGCATCAAGAAGGTGCTGATCCCCGAGGACAACGCCAAGGATCTGGTCGATCTGCCGAAATCCGTGAAGGACGGCATGGAGATCATCCCGGTCTCGCGGATGGAACAGGTGCTGGAGCACGCCTTGACGCGTCAGCCGGTGGCCATCTCCTGGGAGGAGGACCTGAAGGCGCCGCCTGCCAAGAGCGATGACGAAGCGCTGGGCCTGATCGCGCACTGAGCCAGGCCAAGTCGCAAGCGAAAACGGAGCCGCCGGTTCATCCGGCGGCCTTTTTCGTCCATGATTCATTAAGCTTGATCGGCGATGGTATCCTTGATTTCCCCAAGGATAACTGGCGACGATGGGCAAGGACGGGTCGGAAGCGGGGGCCGTAGGCGCGCGCCTGCCAGCATCGCCCGCGCGCCGCTCTCTGGCGTGGTCGACCACAGCTCCGATCGCTCTCGCCGGCCTCGTCCTGTTTGCCGGCCTGGCGGCTTATCTGCCCTCCGCGCTGCAGCGCCACGAAGTCGCCGCGGCGCAAGCGCAGGCGGTCGCGGCCGGCGCACAGCTCGCCAGCTTGCGCGCTCTCTATTTCAATAATGTGCTGGAACGAGATCAGTCTGCGAGCGCAGCGGCCGTCGGAAGGGACGACAAGCGCGCCGGCGCAGGGCTGTCGGCGTTTCTGGGCGAACATATTGCGAGGCTGTCGGTCGATGGCCGGGAGTTCAGCTTCGTCAGCAAGGTTCCAGCGTCGCCAACCGCCGTTCGCCCGACGCTCGATTCCTTCCAGAGCGAGGCCTGGGATACGCTGTCGTCGACTTCCGCCGCTTTCGTCAGCCGCATTGACGGGGCGGGCGATCACGCCGTGCTGCGCGTCGCGACCCCCGAGCGGATGACCGAGGCCTGCCTCGGCTGTCACAATGCCGGCGCGCAGCCGCCCGGAAGGCCGTGGAAGGCTGGAGATCTCGCCGGGCTCGTCGAGATCCGCCAACCCATGCAGGCCGTGACGGCGGAGGCGAATGACCTGTCCTGGCGTTTGCTGGCGGCTGGAGCGGCGCTCGCCGCGCTGATGCTATGCCTGGGCCTGACGGTTGCGGCCCGCGTGCTGCGGCCCCTGAGGGAACTGGCCGATGCGGTCGAAGACAGTTCAGGATCGCCCGATCGGGCGCTGCCGCATCTCGACCGGCGCGATGAGCTGGGCCTGATCGCGCGCGCACTTGCCGCGGCGCGGGACGCGGCGCGCCAGGCCGCTGCGAACGAACGCGACGCAGGGCCGGCCGATGCGCAGCAACTGGCGGAGGCGCGGGCGCTTGATGCGCGCAATGCCGTTTTTGCTGCGGCGTTCAGGCGCCTCCGCGCCGATGTCGAGAGTTCCGCCGATGCGATAAGGCAAGCGGTCCAGCACGCTTCGGGGCTCGCCAGCGCCAATGCCGATCTCGTCTTCGAGGCCGACGAGCAGGCGGACCGGCTGGACGAAGCCGGATTGGCGGTGATCGGCCGCAGCGAAGCGATCTCCGTCATCGTCGCCGCCATCGAGACGCGGCTCAATACCGTCGGCGCCCATGCCGAGCAGACGCTGCGGCGTTCGCAAGAGACCGAGCGCATGACGCGCAAGCTCACCACGGACGCAGCGCGGATCGGCGACGTCATGAACGTGATCGGCGACATTGCCGAGCAGATCAATCTGCTCGCGCTCAACGCGACGATCGAGGCCGCGCGG
>JBKBRD010000297.1:0-4276 GCA_046292405.1 Allobosea sp.
TTGGCTTTCCGGCGTGGACTTTTCCCTCGCGTCAATGAGCGCGCAGGCGTCGAGGTAGATGAGCCCCATCGTTGTTGCTAGCCATCCCACTCGTCGCGAAGCTGGCGCACCCGCTCCACTGAATCATTGGCTGATGGTGCGAGGGTGCGGCGATGCGCGAGTAATTCGGCAATTGCGGCCGCCCGGGCGGCCCCGGTGGACCGGTTGTCCTCTGCCTCGATCACGACCGTCACCGTTCGCGCGAGTCCCAATTCCGCCCGCAGATCCTCCGGCAGCCGCTCAACCGGGTAGTGCTCCCTCACGATCTTGTTCATCGCCTCGATCCTCGCTGGGGCGATCCTAGCACAGCTCTCACGCGAAGGTCTTGCGCGGATCGAAGGCATCCCGCACCGCCTCCCCGATGAAGATCAGCAGCGAGAGCATCAGCGCGATCATGAAGAAGCCCGAGAGGCCGAGCCAGGGGGCCTGAAGGTTCGACTTGCCCTGCGCCAGCAGCTCTCCGAGCGAGGGCGAGCCTGGCGGCAGGCCGAAGCCGAGGAAGTCAAGCGAGGTCAGCGTCGTGATCGAGCCGTTGAGGATGAAGGGCAGGAAGGTCAGCGTCGCCACCATCGCATTGGGCAAGAGATGCTTGACCATGATGGCGCGGTTGGAGAGACCCAGCGCCCGCGCGGCGCGGACATATTCGAAGTTGCGGGCGCGCAGGAATTCGGCGCGGACCACGCCCACCAGCGCCACCCACGAAAACAGCAGCAGGATGCCGAGCAGCACGAAGAAGCTCGGCGTGATGATCGCCGCGACGATGATCAGCAGGTAAAGCGCCGGGATCGAGGTCCAGATCTCGATGAAGCGCTGGAAGATCAGGTCGGTCCAGCCGCCGAAATAGCCCTGGATGGCGCCCGCCGCGATGCCGACCACCGAAGACAGCGAGGACAGGATCAGCCCGAACAGGATCGAGATGCGGAAGCCGTAGATCAGCCGCGCCACCACGTCGCGGCCCTGGTCGTCGGTGCCCAGCCAGTTCCATTCGAGATCGCGGCAGCCGCTGCCGCCGCGGCGCTCGGCGATGACCTTGCATTGCTCGTCCTTCAGCAGCCAGGTCGGCGGGGCAGGGGCGGGCACAGGCAGGTCGAGATTATGGGTGCGGTAGCTGTAGCGGATCGGCGGCCAGATCGCCCAGCCATGCGCGTCGATCTCCTTGGCGATGACCGGGTCGCGATAATCGGTGGTGGCGAGGAAGCCGCCGAATTTCTCCTCCGGATAGGTCACCGCGATCGGGAACAGGAATTCGCCCTTGTAGCGCACCAGCAAGGGCCGGTCATTCGCCAGGAATTCCGCGAAGAGCGACAGGATGAACAGCGTCAGGAACAGCCAGAGCGACCACCAGCCGCGGCGATTGGCCTTGAAGTTGTTCAGCCGGCGCCGGTTGATCGGGGCGAGCTTGAGCCAGCCCTGGCCGGGTTCGGCCGGCGCATGGGCGCGCTCGACCGGGCCGGGGGCGATCGGGGGCGCTTGCAGCAGCGTGTCGCTCATCTCAGGTCTCCCGCGTCTCGAAATCGATGCGGGGGTCGACCCAGGTATAGGTCAGGTCGGTGATGAGGTGCACGAACAGCCCGATCAGCGAGAAAATGTAGAGGTTGGCGAAAACGACGGGATAGTCGCGGTTCACGATCGCCTCGAACGACAACAGCCCGAGCCCGTCGAGCGAGAAGATCGTTTCGATCAGCAGCGAACCGGCAAACAGCGCGCTGACGAAGGCGCCGGGAAAGCCGGCGATGACGATCAGCATGGCGTTGCGGAAGACATGGCCATAGAGCACGCCGCGCTCCGACAACCCCTTCATCCGCGCGGTGAGCACATATTGCTTGCGGATCTCGTCGAGGAACGAGTTCTTGGTCAGAAGCGTCGAGGTGGCGAAGCCGCCAAGCGCCATCGCGGTCACCGGCAGCGCGATGTGCCAGAGATAGTCCACCGCCTTGCCGAACAGGCTGAGCTGCTCCCAATTGTCCGAATGCAGCCCGCGCAGCGGAAAGATCTGCCAGAACGACCCGCCGGCGAACAGCACGATCAGCAGGATGGCGAAGAGGAAGCCGGGGATCGCATAGCCGACGATCACCACGGCGCTGGTCCAGGTGTCGAAGCGCGAGCCGTCGCTCACCGCCTTGCGGATGCCGAGCGGAATCGAGATCGCATAGGACAAAAGCGTCATCCACAGGCCCAGCGAGATCGAGACCGGCAGTTTCTCCTTGATCAACTGCAGCACCGGCGCATCGCGAAAATAGCTCCGGCCGAAATCGAAGCGGACGTAGTCGCCGAGCATCTTGAGAAAACGCTCATGCGCCGGCTTGTCGAAGCCGAATTGCTTCTCGAGCTCCTTGATGAAGGCGGGGTCGAGCCCCTGGGCGCCGCGATAGCTGCTATTGGCGTCGCCCCCGAGCTGCGCCCCGCTATCCCCGCCTGAGCCACCCCCGACACGATCGGCCGCGCCGCCGCTATTGGGGTTCTGCAACTGCGAGATCACACGCTCGACAGGGCCACCGGGAGCGAATTGGACGATGACGAAGGAGATCAGCAGGATGCCGAACAATGTCGGGACCATCAGCGCAAGCCGACGCGCAATATAGCTCAGCATACTGGCGGCGCTCCAGGCTCACCGGCCCCCGTCATTGCGAGCGCAGCGAAGCAACCCAGCTCGTAGGGTGGGCCGCCCCCCTGGTTTGCTTCGTCGCAATCGCTCCTCGCAATGACGGAAAAATGCGTTGGCAACGCGGGTGGCGCCGATCGCCATGTCATGCTCACGCCTTCCCGATCCGCTTTGCCTTGTCGGCATCGTACCACCAGATTCCGGGCGCGCCGGAGGAATATTTCGGCTTGGTCTCGGGCCGGTCGAACATGTCCCAATAGGCCAGCCACTCGCTGGCGTTCCACCACATCGGGATCCAGTAGCGCCCGGCCCGCAGCAGCCGGTCCAGGCATTTCGCCGCGACCACGACCTCGGCATAGCTGTCAGCCTGGCCGATCGCGTCGATCATCGCGTCGATGGCCGGGCTGGCGATGCCGCCGACATTGCGTGAGCCGCGCGTATTGGCCGCCTGCGAACCATAGACGATGCGCATGCTGTCGCTGGGGATCGAACTGCCGCCCAGCGCCCGGCTGATGATGTCGAAATCGAACTCGTCGAGCCGGCGCTGATATTGCGAGGCGTCGACGAGGCGCGAGGTCGCGGTGATGCCGAGCCGCTTCAGATTGGCCTGGAACGGCTGGGTATGCGGTTGCAGCGCCCCTTGCGAATCCAGGAACTCGATCTCGAAGGGCTGGCCGTTGGGCAGCTTCAGCACATTGCCCTCGCGCTTGCAGCCGGCGGCGCGGAACATCTCGTCGGCGCGACGCAGCAAGGCGCGGTCGCTGCCGGAGCCGTCGGAGACCGGCGGCAGATAGGGCTCGCCAAAGACCTCGTCGGGAACCTTGCCGCGGAAGGGTTCGAGCAGCTTCAGCTCCTCGGGCGAGGGCTTGCCCACAGCCTTGGAATCGGAATTCTCGAAATAGGAGGTCATGCGGCTGAAGGACGAAAACATGATGTTCTTGTTCGTCCATTCGAAGTCGAAGCACAGCCCCAGCGCCTCGCGAATGCGCGGATCGGCGAATTTCTCGCGGCGCAGATTGAAGACCCAGCCCTGCGAGCCGACCGGCTCGGTCTTCGGCAACGCTTCTTTCTTGACCTTGCCCTCATGGATCGCCGGGAAATCATAGCCGGTCGCCCAGATGCGCGAGGTGAACTCCTCCTGAAAGGTGATGACGCCGCTCTTGAACGCCTCGAAGGCCACCTGCCGGTCGCGAAAATACTCCCAGCGCACCCGGTCGAAATTATTGGTCCCGATATTCACCGGCAGATCCCTGCCCCAATAATCCGGCACGCGGTCGAACTCGATGAAGCGGCCCTGCTCGAAACGCCCGACCTTATAGGGGCCGGAGCCCAGCGGCGGCTCCAGCGTCGAGGCCTCGAAATTCCGCGACGACCAGTATTTTTCCGAGAAGACCGGCAGCCCGGCGACGATCAGATGCAGATCGCGGCTGCGCTTGGGCGACAGCCTGATCTCGACGATCTCGGGGCTTTCGGCCGTCGCCGAAACCAGCTCGTTCAGCATCAGCCTGAAGGAGGGGTGGCCCTTGGTCTTCAGCAGCAGCATCGAATAGGCGACATCGGCGGCCGTGACGCGCGTGCCGTCATGAAAGCGCGCCTCCGGCCGCAGCCGGAAGCGGTAGACCAGCCTGTCGGCCG
>JBKBRD010000298.1:0-4272 GCA_046292405.1 Allobosea sp.
GACGTCGGGCGCGGGCAAGCCCGTCGCCGGCCGCGGCTATGTGAAGTCCCTGACCTTCGACATGTGATCGGGACGGGAATTCGCCATGCTGCGCCAGATCCACTCGCTGCCCGGTCTCGTCGCTGCACTGCTCGTCGCAGTGCTGGCGCTGACCGGCGCTGTCCTGTCCGTGCAGCCGGCGCTGGAGCGGTTCGCGGCGCCCTCGGTCGTCGCCGGGACGATCAGCGTCGCTAATCTGGCCGAGGCCGCCCGGGCGCAGCATGGCGAGATCGACAAGATCATCCAAACCGCCTCCGGTTCGGTCGTCGTCAGCTATTTCGAAGGCGACAGGGCCGGCGCCGATCGGCTCGATCCCGCCACGGGCCTCGTGGTCGGCCCCCATACGCCGTCGGCCGCCATCCGCTTCGTCACCAACCTGCACCGCTCGCTCCTGCTGGGCACGGCTGGCCGCGTCGCGGCGGGGCTCGGCGCGCTGGCAATGCTCGTCCTCAGCGTGACCGGCGCGATGATGCTGGCGGCGCGGCTGGGCGGCTGGACCGCTTTGCTGCAGCCGATCCGCGGCAGCGCCCGCCAGCGCTGGCACGCGCAGGCCGGGCGGCTCGCCATCGCCGGCCTGCTGCTGACCGCCATGACGGGGTGTTTCCTGTCGCTGAGTGGTTTCGAGCTGATCCCCGACGGCTCGGCCGATGCCGTGGCGAGCATGTCTGGCAGCGGCGGCGAACGCGCATCGGTCGGCAGCCTCGCGGCGCTGCAGGCCGTCGACCTCGCCGATCTGCGCGAACTCGCCTTTCCCTATGCGGCCGACCCGACCGACACTTACAGGCTGACCACTGCGGCCGGCGTCACGCAGATCGATGCGGCCACCGGCGAGGCGCTCTCGTTTCAGCCCCATTCGACCGCAAGGCAGCTCTACGAACTGATCTACAGGCTCCACACCGGGCAGGGGCTGTGGCCGCTTGGGCTGCTGCTGGGTCTGTCCGCACTGGCGGTTCCGCTCTTTGCGGTCACCGGCGCGTTGATCTGGCGCCGCCGCCGCCGCTTGCTCCCCCGCATTGCCGACAACGGCCCTGCGGCAGCGGCGGATACGATCATCCTGGTCGGCAGCGAGGGCAACAGCACCTGGAGTTTCGCCAGGACGCTGCACGCCGCGCTGACGCAGGCTGGACACAAGGTCCATGCCGCCCCGATGAACGCGCTGGCGGCGACCTATCCCAAGGCGGAGCGCATGCTGATCCTGACCGCGACCTATGGCGACGGCGCTGCGCCGGCGAGCGCGAGCGACTTCCTGGCCCGGCTCGAACGCAGCGCGTTGAAGCTGCCCGTCGCGGTGCTGGGCTTCGGCGATCGCAGCTTCCCGAAATTCTGCCAATTCGCCGAGGATGTCAGCGCGGCGCTGGCCGGCAAGGGCTGGCCGTTGCTGATCCAGAGCGACCGTATCGACCGCCAATCGGCGCAATCTTTCGCGCTTTGGGGCGAAAGCCTGGGGACTGCGCTCGGGCACGGGCTGAGGCTCGCCCATGTCGCCGAACGGC
The DNA here is from genome assembly GCA_046292405.1 of Allobosea sp. Lineage (GTDB taxonomy): Bacteria > Pseudomonadota > Alphaproteobacteria > Rhizobiales > Beijerinckiaceae > Allobosea. Next base: position 1,533 of record JBKBRD010000298.1, read on the forward strand.
CGAAGACGACGGCGCTCGAACTGATGAAGCGCGTGGAGTATGGTGCCGAGGTCCAGGCGCCGACCGCCATCCTGAGTTTCCGCCTGCCGGGAGCCGCGGCTGGGCTTTCCTTATGGAGGCGTCTGTTTGCGGCCTCGCTGCCACCGTTCGAGGCCGGCGATCTCGTCGGCATCCTCCGGCCCGGCAGCATTGTGCCGCGCTATTACTCGCTCGCCTCGTCTTCGCGCGAGGGCGTCCTCGAAATCTGCGTGCGCAAGCAGGCGGGCGGCCTCTGCTCCGGCTTCCTCAACGACCTGCCGCTCGGCGGCCGGGTCGACGGATTCATCAAGGCGAACCCGGGTTTCCGGCCCAATGCCGGCGCGAGCCCGCTGATCCTGATCGGCGCCGGGGCCGGCATCGCGCCGTTGATGGGTTTCCTGCGGGCAAACCGCGCGCATCGCGAGGCGCATCTCTATTGGGGCGGGCGGTCGCCGGCCTCCGACTTCCTCTATCGCGAGGATCTCGAAGCCTGCATGGCCGATGGACGCCTGACGGCGTTGAACGCCGTCTTCTCGCGGGTCGCGGACGGCGGCTATGTGCAGGACAGGCTGGCGGCCGATGCGCAGCACCTCGCCGCGCTGCTGCGGCGCGGCGCCCAGATCATGGTTTGCGGCGGGCGCGACATGGCCGGCGGCGTCTCTCAGGCGCTCGACGCGATCCTGGCTCCGATGGGATCGAGCGCGACCGCCCTCAAGGCGCGCGGGCTCTATCTCGAAGATGTCTACTGACCCTCCGGCGGCGCAGCGCCGCAGCCTCAGCGGGCCGACGATGGGCACGCGCTTCTCGGCGGTGTTCTTCTCGTCAGGCGATGTCGACGCGGCGACGCTGACCGCCTCCCTGCAGGCCGCCGTCGACCGGGTCGACCGCCAGATGTCGAGCTGGAAACCGGAATCGGACCTCAATCGCCTGAACGAGACTGCCGCCGGCCTCTGGACGCCCGTGCCCGCCGAGCTGATGCGCGTCCTGCAGGCCTCGCTGCAGATCGGCCGGCAGTCGCTCGGCGCCTTCGACATCGGCGTCGGCGACCTTGTCGGCTCCTGGGGTTTTGGCGCTCACGCCCAGGCTCTCGACGCCTTTCCGACGCCCCCTTTCCGTGGGCGCCAGGGGGTCGCGACCGAGGCGCTCGAACTCGATCCGCATCTGCGCCGGGCACGCAAACACGCCCCCCTCGCGCTCGACCTGTCAGGCATCGCCAAGGGTTTTGGCGTCGACGAGATGGCGCGCGTCATGCGCCAGTTCGCCATCTCCTCCTGGCTGGTCGGCATCGACGGCGAGATGCGCGCTGGCGGAGCCAAACCCGATGGAACGCCCTGGATCGTCGCGCATGAGCGCCCGGTGCGGGGCGTGCGCGAGGCGATGGGCGTCATCGAACTCGCAGGCCGCGCCGTCGCGACCTCGGGCAACTACCGGCACTACCGCGACATCGGTGCGCGAACCATCTCTCACACCATGGATCCGCGAACCGGCCAGCCGGTGGAGAACGGGTTGGCGTCCGTCACGGTGTTGTCGGACACGTGCATGGAGGCCGACGCCTGGGCCACGGCCTTGCTGGTAATGGGCGAAAAGACAGGGCTGCGTTTCGCGCAAGCGATGGGAAAGGACGCCATCTTCGTCCGCGCCGACGGAACCGTCGAAACCACCCTGTGACGAGACGCCGTCGCGAGACCTCGCGCACACTTCGCGGCGGATCGAATCTCGTCATGGACGCGGCCGGGATCTCGGCGCCAGAGGCTCTCGTTTCGCCGCTCCTGAGCGGCTTGATTTGGAGCGGCGCGGCACTGGCGCAGTCGCCGGGTCCTGGATCGCGCAGCGCTCCCTGACCCTTCGCCAGTCGCAGTTCGCGTTGGTCGGTGTTCGCGTTCAATTATTGGCCACCTGCGCCTTGCTCCGTTGACGGAAATCAATGTTTTTTCGAATTCAGCCGCTAGTTTTTGAATGAAGCCGCCAATGATCGGGCCAATCTTTCGCTCCATTCGAGTGGGTTGAAATCGCTGTTTTCGTATTTTTTATTCGACATGAATTTTGCCGGGGAACGCCTTTGCTGGAGAGAGCTATGGATCTTCGCTTGGTGCTCGCATGCGTCATTACGGGGAGTTTGAGTTCGTAAGCGCTGGCGCAGACGCCGCCTCCTCGACCCCAGCCCCCCGCCAGCGCGCAGACGACGGAGATCGAACAGGCGCTGAGTGTGGCGGAACTCGACGCATTGGTCGCGCCGATCGCGCTCTATCCCGATACCTTGCTGGCGCAAGTCCTGATGGCCTCGACCTATCCGCTGGAGGTGGTCCAGGCGGATCGATGGCTCGCAGCCAACAAGACGCTCAAGGGTGACGCGCTGAAGTCCGCCGCCGAGCAGCAACCCTGGGATATCAGCGTCAAGTCGCTCGTGGCCACGCCGGCCGTGCTCGAGATGATGAGCAAGAACCTCGACTGGACCCAGAAACTCGGCGACGCGGTGCTGGCCCAGCAGCCGGATCTCATGGACGGCGTCCAGCGCATGCGGACGCGGGCCTATGAAGCCAAAAAGCTGGCGTCGGGTCCCCAGCAGACGGTCACGGTTCGGCAGGAGAGCGGCAAGCAGGCGATCGTGATCGAGCCTGCCCAGGCTGACACGGTCTACGTGCCCTATTACGACCCCGCCGTCGTCTATGGATCCTGGCCCTATCCTGCCAATCCGCCATATTATTTCCCGGCGCCGGGCTAC
>JBKBRD010000299.1:0-4245 GCA_046292405.1 Allobosea sp.
TCCAGGAGGCTCATGAACTCGCGGGATCATCCTTCGAGACGCCGCTGGCGCGGCTTCTCAGGATGAGGGCTGAAGGGGCTGGGCGACGCAGCGCCGAGCGGGAAGAGGCTGCCGCGCCATGATCGACGCCTATCTGCTGGAATGGGGCGGGATGCTGCTGCGCTGGCTGCATGTGATCACAGCGATCGCCTGGATCGGCTCCTCCTTCTTCTTCATCCATCTCGACGCCAGCCTGCGGCCGGCCGCGGATATCCCCGCGGGCCAGGGCGGGCGGGCCTGGCAGGTGCATGGCGGCGGTTTCTACGAGATGCGGAAATATTTGGTGGCGCCGCCGCGCATGCCGGAGCAGCTGACCTGGCACAAATGGCAGAGCTACTGGACCTGGATCTCCGGCTTCTTCCTGCTGGTCTGGGTGTATTACATGCAGTCCGAGCTTTACCTGATCGACCCCGCGGTGATGGCGCTGTCGCCTTTGGCGGCCGGGGCGCTCGGCATCGCGGCGCTGGCAGTCGGCTGGCTGTTCTATGATTTTCTGTGCAAATCGCCGCTCGGCCGCAACGAGGTCGTGCTCGGGGTCCTCGGCTTCTCCTATGTCGTGGCCGCGAGCTACGCCTTCGCCAGCGTGTTCTCGGGGCGTGGCGCGCTGATCCATACCGGCGCACTGATGGCGACGATCATGACCGCCAATGTCGCGATGGTGATCATGCCCGGACAGCGCAAGGTCATCGCGGCGCTGACAGCGGGCGAGAAGCCCGATCCGAAGCTCGGCAAACAGGCGAAGCAGCGCTCGACGCACAACAACTACATCACCCTGCCGGTGCTGTTCCTGATGCTGTCGAACCACTACCCCGTCACCTACGCCAATGCCGCGACGATCCCGGTCATCGTCGCGCTGGTGATCGTGGCGGGGGCGCTGATCCGTCACTTCTTCAATGTGCGCCATGCCGACCATGCGAAATCGCCATGGTGGACCTGGGCGGTGGCGATCCTGGCGTTGTGGTTCGCCTTCTGGGTGGCGATGGCGTCCTCTCCGGGCGGACGCGAGCGGCTCGGGCTCGCGCCGCTGCCGGAGCGCGCTCCCGTGCTGCGCGCGGGGCTGAAACCCCCGCCCGACGAGGTCGCCACGATCGTCACCGGCCGCTGCGCCATGTGCCATGCCCCGGAGCCGAGCTGGCCGGGGATGCAGATCGCGCCCAAGGGCGTGCTGCTGCATGAGCCGGCGCTGATCGCGTCGCAGGCGAGGGCGATCCGCATGCAGGCGGTGATGACGCACGCCATGCCGCCCAACAATCTGACCGGCATCACGCCCGATGAGCGGCGGGTGCTGGCGGCGTGGTTGGCGGTGGGCGGTCGGGAGTAGGGGGTCGGGAGTCGGCAATAGTCGGTCGGGAATAGGCAGTCGGCAATAGGCAGTCGGGAAGGGGGCCGGTGGGCTGGGCGGCGTTGACTTGGCGCTGCTGCCCCTTCTCCTGCCCCGACTGCCGACTGCCGACTGCCGACTGCCGACTGCCCACTTCCCCTCGCTGCCGCGCTTCGAAAACCCGTTCAGTTTCGGTTCAGCTGCGACAGGGCATCACCCGTTCACAAAATCGCGATTGCGCCAATCCCGGCGCAGGCGCGGCGATGGGGACCGGGGGGTTCCGCTTGAACGCTGTGAAACGATCGGGCGCCGGCTATTGGCTGGCCGCTCTCGCCTTCGCCTGCGCCTGGATTGTGCTGTGCTGGCCCTGGCTGTCCGGCCATGTCACGATTCCCTTCGACGCCAAGGCGCATTTCCAGGCCCAGATCCAGTTTCTGGCGCAGGCGCTGCACAGCGGCCAGTCGCCGTTCTGGACGCATAACGTCTTCGGCGGTTCGCCCCAGGTCGCCGACCCGCAATCGCTGATCTTCTCCCCCGCCATCCTGCTGGCGCTGCTGACGCCCGATCCGAGCTTCCAGATGGTCGACGCCTATGTGCTCGCCCATCTGTTGGCGGGCGGGCTGGCGCTGCTGCTGCTGTTTCGCGATCGCGGATGGCACCCGGCCGGCGGGCTGCTCGCGGCGCTGGTCTTCGCCTTCGGCGCGTCCGCCGCCTGGCGCGTGCAGCATGTCGGGCAGATCGCCAGCCTGGCGTTCTTCGCCATCGCGCTGTGGCTGACGGCGCGCATGCTGCAGCGCTCCTCGCTGCTGTCGGGCGCCTTCGCCGGCATCGCGGCCGGGTTGATGATGCTGGAGCCGGACCAGGTCGCGCTGCTTGGCGCTTACGCGCTGATCGGCGTGGTGGTGGCGCATTGGCTGTCCGGCGGCTGGCCTGCGATCCGGGCCAGCCTGTCGCCGGCGTTGGTCGCCAGCGTCGCAGGTCTGGCCACCATCGCCCTGCCTTTGCTGTGGACCTGGCTGTTTGCGGAAGCGACGACGCGGCCGGAGGTCGATCTGGTCGAGGCCGGTCGCGGCTCGCTGCACCCGGCCTCGCTGCTGACCGCCTTCGTCGCCGATCTCTTCGGCGCGCGCGATCCGGCGGTGGATTTCTGGGGTCCCTACAGCCCGTCCTGGGACGCCAAGGAACTGTTCCTGTCGCAGAACATGGGACAGGTCTATTTCGGCGCGCTGCCCGCGCTGCTGCTGCTGGCGCCGGGCGTCAGCCGGGGCTGGCTGCTCGACCGCGGAATTCGCGCCGTGACGGTGCTGTTCGTGCTGATGGTGCTGTTCGCGCTCGGCCGCTACACGCCGGCCTTCGCGGCCTTTTATCATTACCTTCCGGGGGTGAACGCCTTTCGTCGGCCCGCCGACGCGACCTTCCTGATCGGGGCTCTCGGGGCGGTGATGGCGGGCTATGTGCTGCATCGGCTGTTTACCGAGCAGAACCTGCGGATCGAGCGCCGCGACATCGGGCTGGGGCTCGGCGTGATTGCTCTGTTGATGGCGATCGGGCTCGGCCTGTCCTCCGAGCAGCGTCACCTGGCCGACGCCATGAAGCCGACGCTGCTTGCCATGGCCTGGTTCGGCGCCGCGTTCGCGCTGCTCGTCGGCGTCGGCCGCCTGCGCGACGGGCGCGGGCCGCTGGTGGCGGCCGCGCTGGTGGGCGCCGTCGTCGCTGCCGATCTCGGCGTCAACAACGGTCCCAACGAATCCACCGCGCTGCCGCCCGAGCTCTACGACGTGCTGCGCCACGACACCAAGAACGAGACTATTGGCCTGCTCAAGCGGCTGACGGCGCAGCCCTCAGGCTCGCCGCGCCGCGACCGGGTCGAGCTGCTGGGGCTGGGTTTCGAATGGCCGAATGCCGGCATGGTCCACGGTTTCGATCATACGCTCGGCTACAACCCGCTGCGCCTGGCGGATTTCTCCGATGCGGTCGGCACGCGCGACACCATTGCGGGCCCGGACCAGCGCAAGTTCACGCCGCTGTTTCCATCCTATCGCTCGCGCATGGCCGATCATCTCGGCCTGCGCTACATCGCCTCGCCGGTCCCGATCGAGCAGGTCGACAAGCGGCTTCACGCGGGCGATCTGACGCTCGTGGCCCGCACCAAGCAGGGCTATGTCTATGAGAACCCGCGCGCGCTGCCGCGCGTGCAGTTCGTGGGCGGCTGGCAGCTCGCCGATTTCGACGCGATGAAGGCCTCCGGCTCCTGGCCCGAGTTCAACCCGAGCGACGTCGTGCTGCTCGACACCGTTCCCAGCGTTTCGCTCAGCGAGGGGCCGGCGTTGACGCGGGCCGACGTCCGCCTCACGCTCTACGATAACACCGAGGTGGAGATCACCTACACCTCGAGCCTGCCCGGATTTATCGTCCTCAACGATATCTGGCACCCGTGGTGGCGCGCCGCCATCGACGGCGTGGACACCGAGATCCTCAAGGCCAACGTGCTGTTTCGCGCGGTGCAGGCGCCGGCTGGCGCGCATAAGGTGACGTTCAGCTTCAATCCGGTGGAAGGCGCGCTGGCGCAGATGCGCGATCTCGTCGATCCGCCGGTCGAGGAAGATGTGCCGGCGCCGGCGCCTGCGGCCCCGGCGGTCGCCGAAGACACGCCCGCGTTCAGGCCGGCCCTGGCGACGCCGTCGCGCGACACGCTGGAGTCGCTGCGGCTCGGCGCCAAGCCCCCGCCGCCGACGGACCGGCCGCAGGTTTCCTCCAAGATCGGACCATCCTCCCGCCGCGACTGATTGCCGAGGGGCCGTCAGCCGCCCATCATCAGGCGACGCCGAGCTTCTTCTGCAGCGAGGATGACGAGGTGGTGTACTGGAAGGTCAGGCGCTTGTCGG
>JBKBRD010000300.1:0-4244 GCA_046292405.1 Allobosea sp.
AGCGCATCGAGGGCGCGGCTCTGCAGCGTGCCCTGGGCGACCGCCTCGGCGGTATAGAGGGGAATGTCGAGGGCCTTGACGTCGCCGCGCGTGACCTGCAGCCGGCCGATTTCAGCGCCCTCGGGAACCGGCGCCATCAGCGGGCCGCGATAGACGATGCGGGCGCTCAGCCGGTCGCTCGCGCCGCGCGGCAGCAGCAGGCTGACCGCAGACCTGGCCTTGAGCCCGACGCGTCCGCGCTCGCCGCCAAACACGCTGGCCTCACCGACGATCTCGCCTTCGCGAAAGATCGTGCGCGGTTCAAATGCGCGGAATCCCCACTCCAGCAATTTGCGCGCCTCGAGCCCGCGGTCGCGAGCGTTCTTCAGCCCGTTGACCACGACGATCAGCCTCTGTCCGTTCTGGACCGCGGAGCCGACCAACCCATAGCCGGACTCGTCGATATTGCCGGTCTTCAAGCCATCGGCGCCGATATCCATCGCCAGCAATGGATTACGGTTCTGCTGGCGGATCTTGTTCCAGGTGAAATCCCGAAGCCCGAACATTTTGTAGAGTTCGGGATAGGTCTTGACGATGTGGTCGGACAGCAGCGCGAGCTCGCGCGCCGTCACGCGCTGCAGCGGATCGCCCATGCCCGTGGCGTTGCGAAATACGGATCTGGTCAGCCCGAGCGCCCGCACGCGCTCGGTCATCACCCGCGCGAAGGTCGCCTCATCGCCGGCGATGGCTTCGGCCAGGGCGATGGCGGCGTCATTGCCCGATTGGACGATCAGCCCCATCAGGATGTCGGAGAGCTTCACCCGGCTGTTGAGCTGCGCGAACATCGTCGAGCCGCCCGAGACGCCGCCGCCCTTGCGCCAGGCGTTTTCGGAGATGGTGATCTCGCTGTCGAGACTGAGCCGCCCCTGCTCGATCTCCTGGAACGCCACCAGCGCGGTCGCGACCTTGGCCAGGCTGGCCGGCGCCATCAGCTCGTCGGCCGCCTTTTCGTAAAGGATCGTGCCGCTGGCGGAGTCCATCAGGATCGCGTGCGGCGCCTGCGACTGGAAGGTCTGAGCGGCGACGGAGACGGGGGCAAGGGCGGCGCAGAGCGCAAAAGCCAGCGCCAGCGCAGCGCTGCGTGCGCTGACGCGGCAGAGCTTGCCGAGCCGATCCCGAAATGTGTTCATGGCGCGATCTGAGGCGGAGCGCAGCGGGCGGTCAAGCCCGCCTCGATCAATTCCGCGCCAGAGGCTGCAGGCGCTGCGCCGTCAAACCGGACGCCAGCGGGTGGCCCTTGGCGAAGCGCTCGGTGGGGTGGCGCTCGGGAGCGGCGAAGAGGCTGGCGACGCTGCCGGCACGAACCGCAGGGCGCGCGGCCGGAAGGCCGGTGCGCAGCACCACGGGCCGCCCGGCATTGGCGATGGTGTCGAGATCGAAGGGCCGGCTGGGCGGAAGCGCGGCGCGCACCGGCATGGCGCTGCCGGACGAAGACGAAACCAGCGCGGCGGCGATCGGGGCCTGCGGCGCGATGGTCGCTGCCGGCGCATAGGCGCGGGCGGCCGGCTGAGCGACCGGCGCAGGCGCTTCATCGTCGAGATCAGGCGTAGCGGTGCGGGCGGAGGCGACGGGCGCATTGCTCGCGACCATGGTCGGGGCGCTTGTGCCGGGGATCGAAGCGGGCTGGCCGTCGGTCCGCAGCGTCGCAAGAAGCAGCCTGTCGTCGGAACCGGCCAGAGAGGCCTGGCCGAGATATTCGAGCTTGATGCGGGCGGTGCCCAAATGGCGGAAGGCGAGAGCGTCCGCCGTCTTCTGCGACACGTCCATGATGCGCCCGCCATGATAGGGGCCGCGATCGTTGACGCGCACGACGATGGAGCGGCCGTTCAGCATGTTGGTGACGCGGGCATAGGCCGGCAGCGGCATGGTCGGATGGGCGGCGCTGATGCCATGGCGGTCATAGACCTCGCCATTGGCGGTGCGCCGGCCGTGGAAGGCTTCGCCATACCAGGAGGCGGTGCCCACTGCAGTGTAGCCCGTGGGCTTCTCATAGGGGGTGTAGCGCTTGCCGGCGACCGAATAGGTCTTGCCGATCAACTGGCGCCCGCCGCCCTTCGGCACCTCCTGCCCTTCCGCGACGACGCGGCGGCTGGCCGGGCCATATTTCGATTCAGGGAAAGCGCCGATTTCCTTGGATTTGCGTCGGGCGACCTGATCATTGGCGCAATTGGCCAGGAAAAGACCGGTAAGGGCTACGCAACCAACCTTCAGCAACCGCGTTGTCATGGTGAAGGGAAGGTTTGTGCCCGCGTTTCGCGTATTGCAGCGCGATTCCGGGGCCGGTGAGCTTTCGCCTCGCGTCATTCCGTCATTCCGCTTTCTGCGTCAAAAACCAGACAACCGGCCTGCCTTAACCTCGGCAAGCCGTAGTCTTTGCGCAATCCGATTAAGCGGCCGTTAACGGGACGACTTTTCGCCGCCCGTCGCGCAACCGCATCCCCCTTGGGCGGGCACAAGGTGTCGGAAATGGGGCAGAAGTCAACCTCTGCCTTGTTTTGGGCAGATTTCTCGGCGCTGTGGCGCGCGGGTCACGCTTCTCGCTGGCTCAGTTGCCGATGCGCGCGATGCCGGTCTCGCCATTGTCCTGGACCCAGCGCAGCCGATTGCCGCCGAGATTGGTCAGGGTGAAGCACATGGTGCGGCCCTCATACCAGGTCTCCCATTTCTGGCACAGCGAATCGCCGCGGACCCACCAGCGACCCTTGTCAGTCGGCTTGAAGAAGCGACCGAGCCCGACAGCCTCTCCCGAGCCGTCGATCTGGCCGTCAGGTCGATAATACAGCGGGAACTCGCCGCCGACGGGCACAGCAAGATAGATCCGCTTGCCGGATACAAGTTGCTTGATGCTGTCACCCTGGATCGGGGTATTGGCCTTGGACGGGCTGGCAAACGCCAGGACCAGGCTCGCGACAGCAATGGAGAGCGGCTTCATCATTGTCGGTTTCCTCCAGTCACGTTCGGCAGATACGCATCAACTCCGGCGTCGGATGACATTTCGCGTCATTCGGGACTGCCGCGTCTGATCCCGTCCTTGATGAACACGCGGAAGGGAGTCGTCCCGGTCGCGCTGCCATCGGCGGAGCGCCAGCGGCCGTTGCTGCAGAGAACGCCGCCCTGGACCGGCGTGGCGTCAAAGACGATGCTGTTGCGATAGACCGTGCCATTGGGCTCGATCGCCCTGAAATCGGTTGTGCAACGCCCATCCGCGACGATCGGCTCATAGTCGTGGATCATGATTCCGCCCCCGCCCGTGCTCGGGAACGGGTTCTGCAACGGGGCCCAGCGCTCGTAATCCTCCTGTGCGAAGGACGGCGATGCGAACAGCCCCGCAGCCATGACGAGCAAGCAGATGGAAGAGGGTCGCATGATCGACTCCGACGGCGGTTCAACCGGATACGCCGGGGGAGCCTGAGCGGATGCAGAGCCGCGCGGTCAGCGGCTCGAGATCGTCCGCCCGAGCGCTGCGCTCTGGCGCTCCGCCAGCGCCAGCGCCGCGGTGCGGTCGGCCGGCGCCGCCGCCGCGAAAGCCGCGTCGTAGCGCTCCAGGATCCAGCCGTCGCGCACGGGATCGGCGCCCTCGCGCGCCAGCGAAAGCCACATCAGGCCGATGACGGGGTGGCGCGGCACGCCCTCGCCGCCCCGGATCAACATGTCTCCAAACACGGCGCGCGCAGGGGCGTGGCCCTTCTCGGCGGCGACCTTCATCCAGCGCGCCGCCTGCCGCGGATCGCGGGCGGCGCCCTGCCCGTTCAGATACAGCCGCGCGAGGTTGTATTGGCCTTCGGGGTCGCCGAAGTAGGTCGCGGCGTAATGGAACATGTCGAAGGCGCGTTCCGGATTCGGACGGACATAGGTGCCCTTGATGCCGTCGACGAAATACCCGCCCAGCGCAACGAAGGCGCTGCCGACGATACGGCCGTCGGCCGTGCCAGGCGCCGAATCCGCATTTTCGTCGGCGATCTTCGAGAAATACTCGAAGGCCTTGAGATCATTGGCGGGAACGCCTTCGCCGCCGGCGTAGATCTTCGCCAGTTTGAACTGCGCGGCGAGGTGTCCCTGCGCGGCGGCATATTCGAGCGCGCGCACGGCGCCGCTGTGATTGCCGGCGGTGGAATCACGCATCCAGGCGCGGATCGCGTCTCGCGTATTGGTGAAGGGCGCCAGCGGCAGCGCCATGTGAGCGGCCGGCCCCTGCGGCGCGGGCG
>JBKBRD010000301.1:0-4244 GCA_046292405.1 Allobosea sp.
GCGGGATCATTACCTCGCGCCGCTGTATGCCGAGGGTCGCATCGAGGTGGTGCAGGTGGACAAGCGCAGCCGCCGCAAACTGCGCGGCCGCCACATTTCGATGGTGATGCAGGACCCGAAATTCTCGCTCAACCCGGTGCAGACCGTCGGCGCCCAGATCGCCGAGGCCTATCGCGTCCACCACAAGGCCAGCGCGCGCGAGGCGAAGGAGCGCAGCCTGAGCATGCTCGAGGCCGTGCAGATCCGCGAGACGGGCCGCGTCTACGATCTTTACCCGCACGAGGTCTCCGGCGGCATGGGCCAGCGCGTGATGATCGCGATGATGCTGATCGCCGAACCCGACATCCTGATCGCCGACGAGCCGACCTCGGCGCTGGACGTGACGGTGCAGCTGCAGGTGCTGAAGATCCTCGACGATCTCGTCACCAGCCGCGGCATGGGGCTGATCTTCATCAGCCACGACCTTCATCTGGTGCAGTCCTTCTGCGACCGCGTCATCGTCATGTATGGCGGCAAGGCGATGGAGACGCTGCCGGCAGCCGAACTCGCCGATGACACGACCCGCGCCCGCCGCCACCCCTATACGCTCGGCCTGCTCGGCTGCCTGCCGGATCTCGACCATCCCAAGGCCAAGCTCGCCACGCTCGAGCGCGACCCGGCATGGCTGGCATGATGGACCTTAACCTGTGTCATTCCGGGGCGCTGCGCAGCAGCGAGCCCGGAACCCTCTCTCCAGCCCTCATCCTGAGGAGCGATCCGCAGGATCGCGTCTCGAAGGATGGGCCAGCCAGACCCGGTCGGCGCGTCCCCAACCATCCTTCGAGACGAAGGCTTTGCCTTCTCCTCAGGATGAGGGCTCGCGTTTCCGAAAGCGCAATCCCATGACTCCCGCCATCCTCACCGACAAGCTCAACGTCTCCTTCGCCGACAATCACGTCGTCAAGGATCTGTCACTGTCGGTCCAGCCTGGGGAAAGCTACGGCATCGTCGGCGAATCCGGCTCGGGCAAGTCGACCGTGCTGAGGGTGCTGGCCGGGCTCAACCGCGAATGGAGCGGCGAGGTTTCGATCCTCGGCAAGAGCCAGCCCAAGCGCCGCGACAAGGCCTTCCACCGCTCGGCCCAGATGGTCTTCCAGGATCCCTATGGCTCGTTGCACCCGAAGAAGACGGTGGACGACGCTCTGGCCGAGCCGCTGGCGATCCACGGCATCGGCGACGCCGAAGCCCGCATCAGCCGCGCCATGAGCGATGTCGGCCTGCCGCCCTCCTTCCGCTTCCGCTACCCGCACCAGCTTTCAGGAGGGCAGCGCCAGCGCGTCGCCATCGCGCGCGCGCTCGTGCTCGAGCCGACCATCCTGCTGCTGGACGAACCGACCTCGGCGCTCGACGTCTCGATCCAGGCCGAGGTGCTGAACCTGCTCGCAGCCCTGCGCAAACAGCGCAACCTCACCTACATTCTGGTCAGCCACGATCTCGCCGTCGTCGCCCATATGTGCGAGCGGTTGCTGGTGATGCAGTTCGGCCGCGGCGTCGAGGAAATGACGGCGCAGACGCTCGCGTCGCGCAACCCAAAGACAGATTACGCACGGCAATTGCTGGTTGCGAGCGAGGGCTTCAAGCGCGCCGGGTAAGCGCTGGGGCCGCCGCGCGCGACCGTCGTGATGTTTCCGCAAAAGCACGGCATGATGGCGCGAGTCGCAGGCGAGAACCCTGCGAGCCCAGTCATACGAAAGACGCCACGCCCATGGATGCCATCGCCGACCGCGCCCTTCGCCCGGAAGCCGCGCCCCAGCGCACACCGGTGCCGCCGTTCGATCTCGTGATCTTCGGCGCCAGCGGCGATCTCGCGCTGCGCAAGCTCTTCCCCGCGCTCGCCCAGCGCAACCGGGAGGGCGTGCTTCCAGCCGAAAGCCGCATCCTCGCCGTCGTCCGCAAGAGCGAGGACGTGACCGGGCTGCCCAACCAGATCGCCGAGCGCCTGGCCAAGGAGCAGCTCGCGCCGGCCGAGATCGAGGCATTCCTGCGCCGGCTCACCATGGTCCAGGCCGATGCGGTTCAGCCCGAGAGCTTCAGCGCGCTGAAACAGGCGCTGGGCGACTCCGACCGCGTGCGCTCCTTTTATCTCTCGACCCCGCCCGATCTCTTCATCCCGATCTGCGAGAACCTCGCCAAGGCGGATATCCTGACGCCGACCTCGCGCGTCATCCTGGAAAAGCCGCTGGGGCGCGATCTCGCTTCCGCCCGCGAGATCAACGATGCGGTCGCCCGCATCCTGCCCGAGAGCCGCACCTACCGGATCGACCATTATCTCGGCAAGGAGACGGTGCAGAACCTGCTGGTGCTGCGCTTCGCCAACACGCTGTTCGAACGCTCCTGGTCCAGCCGCGACATCGACAACGTCCAGATCACCGTCGCCGAGACGGTGGGGCTGGAAAGCCGGGCCGGTTATTACGACAAGGCCGGGCATATGCGCGACATGGTGCAGAACCATGTCATGCAGCTGCTCTGCCTCTTCGCCATCGAGCCGCCCAACATGCTGGAGGCCGACGCCGTCCGCGACGAGAAGGTGCGCGTGCTGAAGGCGCTGCGCCCCATCGTCGGACCCGACGTGCAGCGCCACACCGTGCGCGGGCAATATGGCCCCGGCCAGAGCGACGGCCAGCGCGTGCGCGGCTATGCCGAGGAACTCGGCCACGCCTCCAACACCGAGACCTTCGTGGCGATCCGCTGCGAGATCGACACCTGGCGCTGGGCCGGCGTGCCGATCTATCTCCGCTCCGGCAAGCGCATGGCGCAGCGCTATTCCGAGATCGCGGTGACTTTCAAGCCGGTGCCGCACTCGATCTTCGGGAGCGGCCCCGGCTGCGACAGGCTGGACGCGAACCGTCTGGTCATCAGGCTGCAGCCGAATGACGGGGTGCAGCTGCAGCTGATGATGAAGGTGCCTGGTTCCGGCCGGCTCAAGATCGTGCCGCGCCAGCTCGACCTGCGCTACGAGACCGCCTTCGACGTGCGCACGCCCGACGCTTATGAGCGCCTGCTGACCGACGTCATCCGCGGCGACCAGACGCTGTTCATGCGCCGCGACGAGGTCGAGCAGGCCTGGGCCTGGATCGATCCGATCCTGGCCGGCTGGCGCGAATTCTCGCCGCAGCCGCATCGTTACGCCGCCGGCTCCTGGGGGCCCTCCCAGGCGATCGGCCTGATCGAGCGCGATGGCCGTTCCTGGGCCGATCCGGAGATGATATGATGACCCCGCACGGTCCTGTCGCCTGGTTTCGCTTCGACACTTTGCAGGCGGCTGGAGAGGCGCTGGCGGAAAGCCTCGGCGTGCGCCTGCGGGCGCTGCTGGCGCAGCAGGAGCGCGTTTTGATCGCCGTTCCCGGCGGCACGTCTCCGGGCCCTTTCCTGGCGGCGCTGGGCGAGACGCCGCTGGATTGGGCGCGCGTCACATTGATGCCGACCGATGAGCGTTTCGTCGCGCCCGACGACGCCGCATCGAACGAGCGCATGCTGCGCGAGCGCTTCCGCCCGCTGACGGAAGGGCGCTGCGGCTTCGTCTCCTTCCATGGCTATGGCAGCGATCTCGAAGCCGCGGCGTCTTCGCTTTGCGCGCATGTCGCGACCTTGCCGCCGCTGGACATTCTGGTCAGCGGCATGGGCGCCGATGGGCACATCGCCTCCTTGTTTCCCGGCGATCAGGCGCTGGAACCGGGTTGTCCCGACAGCGGCATCGCCATCGCGCGGCCGGACGGGCATACGCCGCGCCTGTCGCTCTCGCCGGCGCGGCTGCTGGGCGCGGGGTTTGCGGCGCTGCTGATCGCGGGGGAGGCCAAGCAGGCCGTGCTTTCCGAGGCGCCCGAGCGCAAGACGGCGCTGCCAGTCGATCTGCTGCTCGGCCGCCCGCAAGGCCTCGACGTCTACTGGGGCAGGCGCTAGAGACGCTTCAAGCGCCCGAACAGCCCATCGAGAACGAGAACCGCCATGGATGAAGCCGCCGTGATCGCCCGTCTCAAGGCCTGCGGCGTCGTGCCCGTGGTGGTGATCGAGGACGCGTCGCTCGCCGTCGATCTGGCGCGCGCGCTGGTGGCTGGCGGCATCGACATCGTCGAGGTCACCCTGCGCCGGCCGGCAGGGCTGGCGGCGCTGGCGGCGATCGCGCGCGACGTTCCCGAGGCGCTGGCCGTCGCCGGCACGGTTGTCACCCCCGCGCAGGTGCAGCAGGTCAAGGATGCCGGCGCGCA
>JBKBRD010000302.1:0-4223 GCA_046292405.1 Allobosea sp.
CGATCGACAGGAGGACGGCACCTGCCTGCTCTATATCGACCGCCACCTCGTCCATGAGGTCACCAGCCCGCAGGCCTTCGAAGGGTTGCGCCTGACCGGCCGCAAGGTCCGCTCGCCGGAGAAGACGCTGGCCGTGGTCGACCACAACATCCCCACCACCGACCGCTCCAAGGGCATCGTCGAGGAGGAGAGCCGCATCCAGGTCGAGGCGCTGGCGAAGAACGCCGCGGATTTCGGCGTCGAGTATTTCAACGAGCGCGACAAGCGCCAGGGCATCGTCCACATCGTCGGCCCCGAGCAGGGCTTCACCCTGCCCGGCACGACCATCGTCTGCGGCGACAGCCACACCTCGACCCATGGCGCCTTCGGCGCGCTCGCCCACGGCATCGGCACCTCGGAGGTCGAGCATGTGCTCGCCACCCAGACGCTGATCCAGAAGAAGGCGAAGAACATGCTCGTCCAGGTGGACGGCACGCTGACCAAGGGCGTCACCGCCAAGGACATCACGCTCGCCATCATCGGCGAGATCGGCACGGCCGGCGGCACCGGCTCGGTCATCGAATATGCGGGCGAGGCCATTCGCGCGCTCTCGATGGAAGGGCGCATGACCGTCTGCAACATGTCGATCGAGGGCGGCGCGCGCGCCGGCATGATCGCGCCCGACGACAAGGCCTATGCCTATCTCAAGGACCGGCCCAAGGCGCCCAAGGGCGCGGCCTGGGACGCGGCCCAGCGCTATTGGGAGACGCTGCGCAGCGATGAGGGCGCGCATTTCGACCGCATCGTCCGGCTCGACGCCAACAACCTGCCGCCCATCGTGTCCTGGGGCACGAGCCCGGAGGATGTGGTCTCGGTCGCTGGCGCAGTGCCGGATCCGGCGCTGATCGCGGATGAGACCAAGCGCATGTCGAAGCAGCGCGCGCTCGACTATATGGGCCTGACCCCGGGCACGAAGATGACCGAGATCCCGCTTGACGTGATCTGGATCGGCTCGTGCACCAATGGCCGCATCGAGGATCTGCGCGCCGTCGCCAAGATCGTCGAAGGCCACAAGATCGCCGGCTCGCTCGACTACGCCATGATCGTGCCGGGCTCCGGCCTGGTGAAGGAGCAGGCCGAAGCCGAGGGGCTCGACAAGATCTTCCTCGCCGCCGGCTTCGAATGGCGCGAGCCCGGCTGCTCCATGTGCCTGGGCATGAACCCCGACCAGCTCAAGCCCGGCCAGCGCGCCGCCTCGACCTCGAACCGCAATTTCGAGGGTCGCCAGGGCTTCAAGGGCCGCACGCATCTGGTCTCGCCGCAGATGGCGGCCGCCGCCGCGCTGGCGGGCCGCTTCGTCGACGTGAGGACGCTGGGCTGAGCCGCCCCGCCGCGCGGCGCCCTGAGCAAGGCGCTGCGCGGCTTTGCTACTTCGTCAGAGCGTCACGGAGGCTGGCTAGGATTCAGCTTCGCGAGGTGCGGCCTGGATGCCTACGATACTGCGGGAAGGGCCTTACCGTTTCCTGTTCTTCAGCGCAGATTGTGTCGAGCCGGCGCACATGCACGTCCATCGCGACGGCAAGGTTGCCAAGATTTGGCTGCACGACCTGACCTTCGCGGATACGGGAGGCTTTTCCGCGAAAGAGCTGGGGCGCATAATGCAGATTGTAAGGGAACGGCGATCATATCTGCAGGGGCAATGGAATGAGTGCTGTAAAGGCCACGGATAGGGTCGCGATCAAGAACGTCCGCTGTGACGCGACGATGCTGATCGTTGATCTCTCTGACGGTCGCACATTGGGCACGCCGCTGTTCTGGTATCCGCGGCTTCTCAGCGCAACGCCGGCGCAACGCGCGAACTGGCAGTTGCTGGGGCCGGGTATCGGCGTTCATTGGCCTGATGTTGACGAAGACCTGTCGCTTGATGGCATGCTCGCGGGCCGGGCCGCCCCCGGCGTCGTGAAATGACCGGCGATCCCCGCGAGGCCGCGCGCGCGGCGGAGGCCAAGGCGACGCTCGAGCGGCTCAAGCGCGACAATGAGAGCGTGCTCGGTTCCTCGATGGGCCGCGCCGCCGATCATTTCGCCGCCAAGGACGCGCCGCCCGACGACAAGGTTGAACTCTGGGGCCGCCGCATCGGCCGCTCGCTTTCGCTCATCGCCGTCATCCTGCTCGCCTTCTGGCTCGGCCATCAATTGAAGATCTGGTGATGGACAGCGTTCCCCGCATCAAGGCCACCGAGCCTCGAGCCGCCGGCGAGGCGGCCTGGGACGAGCTGAAGGCCCCGACGGTCGCCGCGTTCGAACTGCTGGCGCAGGCCGCTTTCGACCGGCTGCCTGACGCATTCCGGGCGCTCTGCAGCGACGTGCTGTTCAACGTCACCGAGTTCCCCGAGGACGATGTCTGCAAGGAACTCGAGGCGGAAAGTCCCTTCGACATTCTCGGCCTGTTCAGCGGCGTCGGCCTGCCGCAGCAAGGCTATGCGCCGCAGACCGGGCAGATGCCCAACGCCATCCATCTCTACCGCCGCCCGATCCTCGACTACTGGGCCGAGCATGACGAGACGCTGGGGGCGATCGTCACCCATGTCCTCGTCCATGAGATCGGCCATCATTTCGGCTTTTCCGACGAGGATCTGGAGGCGATCGAGGCGGCAGCGAGCTGACGCGTGAGCGAGGCGCATGATGCCGACGCCGCGCAGCTTTGCGCCGCGGCGCAGTTCGGTTAAAGACAGCCGCAGCAGGAGTTCGAAAGCATGCAGCCCTTCACCACGCTCACCTCCACCCCGGCGCCGCTGAAAGTGATCAATGTCGACACCGACATGATCATCCCCAAGCAGTATCTGAAGACGATCAAGCGCACCGGCCTCGGCAGCGCCCTGTTCTCGGAAATGCGCTACAAGGAGGACGGCTCGGAGAACCCGGATTTCGTGCTGAACCAGCCGGCCTATCGCAAGGCCGAGATCCTCGTCGCAGGCGACAATTTCGGCTGCGGCTCATCGCGCGAGCATGCCCCCTGGGCGCTGCTCGATTTCGGCATTCGCTGCGTCATCTCCACCAGCTTCGCCGATATTTTCTACAATAACTGCTTCAAGAACGGCATCCTGCCGATCGTGGTCAGCCATGAAGAGCTGGACAAGCTGTTCGACGACGCCGATCGCGGCTCCAACGCGACGCTGACGGTCGATCTCGCCAGCCAGACGATCAAGGGCCCCGATGGCGGCGAGATCCGCTTCGAGATCGACCCCTTTCGCAAGCATTGCCTGATGAACGGGCTCGACGATATCGGGCTGACCATGGAAAAGGCCCCGAAGATCGAGGCCTATGAGTCAAAGCTCGCCCAGCGCGAATGGGCCTGAGGCCGAGGCCCGAAGCCGCAGCCTGACCGGCGGCTTGCCGAGGCGCTAGACCACCAGCCCCTGCAGCGGCGCAACCGCGCCGCTGCCCGGAAAGATACGCTCCGCCATGACCGGCCCGGACAGGCCGAACAGATCGGCGACAACGCCCTTGGCGACCGCGCGCAGATCGGTCGTCGGCTTGAGGTCGCGCTTCTCGAAAAGCTGCTCGGGTCGCAGCCCTGGCCAGTCGGCGATCACCCGGCCACCCTGCACCGCCCCGCCGACGAGAAAGGCGACCGTGCCTGTGCCGTGGTCGGTGCCGACGGTGCCATTGACCTGCGCCGTGCGGCCGAACTCGGTCGCCACCATCACCACCGTGTCCTTCCAGACCGGCTGCAATCCTTTTTCCAGCGTCGCGAGCGCCCCGTCGAGACCGCCCAGCAGCGTCGCCAGCCTGCCGCTCGCGCCACCCTCATTGGCGTGGGTGTCCCAGCCCTCGAAGGCGAGCGCGGCGATGCGCGGGCCGTCATCGGCGGCGATCAGCCCGGCCGCGCCCTCGGCGATGCGCTGCATGCCGGACGCGCTGTCGGGCCCGCCGGAGCCGCTCCCGCCTGAAGCCATGGCGCTTCGCCGCGCCACGGCCTCCGTCTCGATTGCCTGCCCGAGCGCCAGCGCCAGAGCCGGATCGCGCTGGCCATAGAGATCGTGCAGCCTCTGCATCAAATCATCCCCCGCGCGCGGCATGCGCGGCGGCGCCCAGCCCAGAACGGGCGCGCCGCCCCGCACCACCAGCGGCGGCACGACGCCGACGCCGAGCGCGCCGCGCTCAGCGCCAAGCTCGCCGCGCAGAGCGCCGTCAAGGTCGTCGCGCCCGATCCCGGCGCCACCCAGGTGCTCGACAGCTACA
>JBKBRD010000303.1:0-4209 GCA_046292405.1 Allobosea sp.
ATGGAGCCGTTCGACTATCCCGACAACGACCCTGGACCGCATACGCTGCTGGCCGGGCCGAAGGCGGCTGAAAACGGCGACAAGCTGAGCTGGGTGCTCGGCCGCTTCACCGGCTATGTCGGCATCGTCAATTTCCTCGGCGGCCGCCTCACCGCAGACGAGGCCGCCTTGGCGACCTTGCTCCGCGAGATCTCGGGCCGCGGGCTGATGGTCGTCGATGACGGCTCTTCGGCGCGCAGCCTGCTGGCGGCCTCGGCGGCGCGCGCCCAGATTCCGGCTTTGAAGGTCGATCGCGTCATCGATGGCGTGCCGCGCGCCGACGCCATCGACAAGGAGCTGGAGCGGATCGAGGCGCTGGCGCGCGAGCGCGGCGTCGCAATCGCCGCGGCCAGCGCCCTGCCCGTCTCGATCGACCGCATCATGCGCTGGAGCGCGGGGCTGGAGGCCAAGGGAATCGTGCTCGTCCCGGTCAGCGCCGCCCGCGGCTTCCTCAACCCTTCGAGTACCGGATCGCTCAGATGACGCCCCAGCCGCCGCAAGGCTATCGCCCCTGCGTGGGCCTCGCCTTGTTCAATCCGCAGGGCCTCGTCTTCATCGGTCGCCGCGCCAACAAGAAGCTGCGCGAGCACGTCGCCGAAAATTACGAGTGGCAGATGCCGCAGGGCGGCATCGACAGGGGCGAAACGCCGCTCGAGGCCGCGCGCCGCGAGCTACAGGAAGAGACGAACGTCACGACCGCCAGTCTGCTGGCGGAATCGCCGGGTTGGCTGAGCTATGACCTGCCCGTCGATATCGGGCGTGAGGCCTGGCGCGGACGCTGGCGCGGGCAGGCGCAGAAATGGTTCGCCTTCAGACTGGACGGGCCGGAAGGCGAAATCGACGTCGAGACTCCGGCCGGCGGGCACAAGGCCGAGTTCGACGCCTGGCGCTGGGCGCGGCTCGCCGAGACGCCGGAGCTGATCATCCCGTTCAAGCGGCCGGTCTACGAACAGGTGGTGACGCTGTTCGCACCCTTCGCCGCCGATTAGAGCACCATCCCATCAAGCGGATGCCGGTTGATGGGATGATGCGCCCAAACCATAAGATAAAGCGGTTCCCGGGCTGGCGCATTCGGCGCGCCCGCAATGACGACGAGCGCACAGGCCCGCCCGCGCTCTGCGGAAAAGCTCAGCTCAGCATGCGGGTGTCGCCGCAGACCGAAATCTCCTGGCCCGAGATCGTCTTGCCGAAGGGCGAGGCCAGGAAAACGATCTGCTTGGCGATATCGGCGGGATCGACGAAGCGCTTGATCGAGACGCCCGCGAACAGCCGCTCCGCCATCTCCTCATGCGAGATGTTGAGGCTGCGCGCCTTGTTGGCGATGACGCTCTGGATGCGCGGCCCCTCGACCAGCCCCGGGCAGATGGCGTTGGCGCGGATGCCAAACTCGCCGAGTTCGGCGGCGAGCGCCTTGGTGAAGCCGATCACGCCCCATTTCGCCGCCGCATAGGGCGAGCGCAGCGGAAACCCGTGCTTGCCGGCCTGGCTCGACAGGTTGACGATGCTGGCATTGGCCGATTGCTTGAGGTGCTGCACCGCCAGCCGGGTGCAGTTGTACTGGCCCGTCAGGTCGATCGAAAGGCAGGAATCCCAATCGGCGGGGTCGATCTCGTCGACGCGCCCGGTCGGCCCGGCGATGCCGGCATTGTTGACCAGGCAGTCGAGCCCGCCCAGCGCCGCCAGCGTCTCGTCGAACAGCCGCTGCACGGCGGCGCGGTCGGAGACGTCGCAGACCGATTGCGTCATCTGCGGGTCGCTCTCGGCCATGGCCGAAAGCGCCTCGCGGTCGACATCGCAGATATGGACCCGCGCGCCTTCCGCCGCGAAGGCCCGCGCCGTCGCCCGGCCGATGCCATTGGCCCCGGCGGTGACCAGGACGCGCAAGCCGCTGATCTGTAGGTCCATCCGTTTTCTCCCACTCGGTCCGGTCCACCCGGAACTCTGGTTTCACGCCTCGGCAAGCCCGGCGGGCCCTGGCTCGCCCGCCTGCCCCAACCGACCGATTTCTTCGATATGCGCGGCGGCCTCGGCGATATCCGCCTGCAGCGCCGCGCGCGCCTGTTCCGGGTTGCGGCGCTGAAGCGCGGAAAGCAGCGCCGCATGCGCCTGCATGGCGCTGCCGCCCTTCAGCCGGCGCGGCTCGTCGCGCATGTCCAGATTGAGAATGGGACCGGCCTTCAGCCAAAGCCGCTCGATCATCTCGACCAGCGTCGGCATGCAGGCCGCCTCGTAGACGGCGAAATGGAGGTCGCGATTGGCCGCCACGGCCCCGGCCGCATCGGGCGGATCGGCGCTCGCCAATTCGCGAAAGCGCGCCTCGCAGGCCGTGATCTCCGCGAGCTGGGCCAACGTGGCGTTGCGCGCCGCCTCTTCGGCGGCAAAGCCTTCCACCACCAGCCGCAGCCTGGTCAGTTCGCGGAACTGCGCCCGCGTCAGCACCGGCACGCGTACCGCCCGGCCTGGCAGCACCTCGAGCGCGCTGTCGGCGGCGAGCCGGCTGACCGCCTCGCGCACCGGCATGATCGACACGCCCAGCGCCTCCGCGACGCGCCGCAACGACAATTTTTCGCCCGGGGCCAGCCGCCCCGCCACGAGCAGGGCGCGCAGCTCCGCCGTGACCCGGTCGCCCAGCGTCTCGCGCGCCAGCAGCCCGACCTCGCCAAGGGCGGAGGCGCGCGGCGCGTCGAGAGCCAAGGGCTGGACAGGGGCTGACATGTCTGCCAACCTAACTGTGATCACAGATCACGACAAGCGGCCGAACAAGACCGTCTTCGCGAAACCGCCGATCCAATCAGCCGATGCGGAAAACCGCGCGGCCTCGTTCTGGGAGGAACGCTTCATGACCGACAGCCCATCGCTCTTCCGCCCGTCTCGCCGCCAGACCCTGCTGGGCCTGGGCGCCGGCGCGGCGACGGGGCTCATCGCCAGCCCCGCCGTCATCCTGGCGCAGACGCCCGACGCCATCCGCTTCGGCCATCTCACGCCGCGCACCGGCTTCCTCGGCCCGCTCGGCGAATACGGGGTGATGGCGGTGGATCTCGCCGTCGAGGAGATCAATGCGGCCGGCGGCGTCAACGGGCGCAAGCTCGAGGCGCTCAAGGAGGATTCGGTCAATCCGCAGACCGCCTCGACCAAGGCCGAGCGCATGATCGAGCGCGACAAGGTCGCCTGCATCCTCGGCGAGATCTCTTCGGCCTCCTGCCTGACGATTTCGCAGGTCGCGGCGCGCAACAAAACTCTCTTCGTCAACACCGGCGGCAATTCCGACGCTTTGCGCGGCGAGAGCTGCAACCGCTACATGTTCCATGTCGAGCATCAGAACTCGATGTATGTGAAGAGCTGCGGCCGCTCGCTGATGGCGCAGGGGCTGGTGAAGGGCAAGAAGTGGTTCTCACTGACCGCCGACTACGCCTTCGGCCATGACCTGCTCAAGGTCGCCAAGCGCTTCATGGAAGCCAATGGCGGCCAGTTCGCCGCCGACAAGCTGGTGCCGACCGACGCCACCGACTTCTCCGCCCTGCTGCTCGAGATCCGCGCCGCCAAGCCGGACCTCGTCATCTCGAACCTCGCCGGCAACCAGATCACCAACTTCCTCAAGCAGTATTCAGAGTTCGGCCTGACCTTCCCGGTCGCGGGCTTCGGCTTCGACACGGCTCTCGCCTGGGCCGCCGGCAAGGATAATTTCGGCGGCGTCTGGCCTTGCGTCTGGCACCACCTGATCGACACCCCCGGCACCAAGGCCTTCGTCGCCGCCTTCACCAAGAAATACGGCAAGCCGCCGGAGAACCAGGCCTGGGGCGACTACATGGCCGTGAAGATCATGGCCCAGTCGATGAACGAGCTGAAGAGCACGGAAACCGCCAAGATCCTTGAGCATTGGGAGAAGGGCGCGAAGTTCGACGTGATGAAGACGCGGCAGGGCTATTTCCGCGCCTCCGATCACCAGCTCATCAGCGAAATGTACACGATCACGGCGCTGCCGGCGGCGCAGGTCAAGAACCAGTGGGACCTCTTCACCTCCTCGCCGCCGGTGCCGGGGCGGATCTCGAGGATGGCGGGCCGGGCATCCGCGGCATCCTTGGGCAGCAGCGCGACGCGCAGCTCCTGCTCAAGCGCGGGCAGCTCGGCCTCCAGCCGCGCCATCTCGTCCTCGGCCAGGGCGCGCATCTC
>JBKBRD010000304.1:0-4200 GCA_046292405.1 Allobosea sp.
GTCATCGGCGCCGCGAGTTCCTTCGGCTGGCTGATGGCCTTCCTGCAAGTGCCGGCGGCGACGATTCAGCTGATGCAGTCGATCTCGGACAACCCGCTGGTCATTCTGCTGCTGATCAACCTCATCCTGCTGGTGCTCGGCACCTTCATGGACATGGCGCCGATGATCATCATCTGCACGCCGATCTTCCTGCCCGTGGTGAAGGCGATCGGCGTCGATCCGGTGCATTTTGGCGTCATCCTGATCCTCAATGCCGGCATCGGCCTCAACACCCCGCCGGTCGGCTCGGTGCAATTCGTCGCCTGCGCCATCGGCAAGGTCTCGATCAGCGAAAGCATGCGCACGATCTGGCCGTTCTACGGGGCAAGCGTGGCGGTGCTGCTGCTGATCACCTATGTTCCCGCCTTCTCCCTCTGGCTGCCGAGCGTGTTCCGGTGACAAGACTGTCCAATCAGGCGCTGGGCTCGCTGCCCGAAAGCGTCCGCCGCCCGGCCTATGACCGCACGACGCTCGTGCCCGGCATCGTCCATCTCGGGCTGGGCGCCTTCGCGCGCGCCCATCTCTGCGAGTATACGGATGATGCGCTCGAGCGCAGCTTCGGCCCCTGGGGCGTGGTCGGCGCCAGCCTGCAGCGGCCCGACCAGCGCGACAGGCTCGCGCCGCAGGACGGGCTCTACGCCTTTCTCAAGCGCGCGCCGGAGGGGCCGCAGCTGCGGCTGATCGGCTGCGTGCGCGAAGTGCTGGTGGGGCCGGAAAACCCAGCCGCTCTGGTGGCGCGCCTGGCCGCGCCGACGACGCGCATCGTCTCGCTGACCGTGACCGAAAAGGGCTATTGCCACGATCCCGCGACCGGCCGGCTCAAGGCCGATCATCCCGACATCCTGCACGACCTCGCCAATCCCGATGCGCCGCGCTCGGCCGTCGGGCTGATCGTCGCCGGTCTGAAGGCGCGGCGCGCGGCGGGGCTTGGCCCCTTCACCGCCCTGTCCTGCGACAACCTCCCTGCCAATGGCCAGGTGCTGGGCGGGCTGGTGCGGGATTTCGCCGCGCTCTCTGACGATGCTCTCGCAGGCTGGATCGAGGCCAAAGGCGCCTTTCCGGCGACGATGGTCGATCGCATCGTACCCGCCACCACCGAGGCCGACATCGCCGAGGTCGAGGCCCTGCTCGGCCTTCACGATGCCGCGCCCGTCATCGGCGAGCCCTTCAGGCAATGGGCGATCGAGGATGTCTTCGCGGAGGGCCGCCCCGCCTGGCATGAGGTCGGCGCGCAGATGGTCGCGCGGGTCGAGCCCTTCGAGTTCATGAAGCTGCGCATGCTCAACGGCGCCCATTCGAGTCTGGCCTATCTCGGCTATCTCGCCGGGCATGAGACGGTGGCGCAGGCCAGCGGCGACCCGGTCCTCGCGCGCTTCCTGCAAGGTCTCTGGCGCGAGATCAGCCCCACCGTTCCCGCGCCCGAGGGCGTCGCGCTGGACGATTACGCGCGGGACCTGCTCGCCCGCTTCCAGAACCCCGCCATCCGCCATCGCACCTGGCAGATCGCCATGGACGGCTCGCAGAAGCTGCCGCAGCGCCTGCTCGGTACGATCCGCGAGCGGCTCCAGGCGGATGCGCCGATCGACCATCTCGCGCTCGGCGTCGCCGCCTGGATGCGCTACGTTTCGGGGCAGGACGAGACCGGCGCCGCGATCGACGTGCGCGACCCGCTGGCTGCGACTTATGCCGAGCATGCGGCCGCGGCCGGCCGCGACGCGCAAGCCCTCAGCCAGCGGCTGCTCGGCATCGACAGTATTTTCGGCGCGGATCTGCCGCGCGAGCCGCGCTTCACGGCGCTCGTCGCCCGCCATCTCGCGGCTCTCTTCGACAAGGGCGCGAAAGCGACGGCGCAGGGCCTGGCGCCCTGACCGTCTGCATCCGCCTCGCCGCAGCCTCTTGATCATGCTCCCGCCCTGCGGCCAGATAGGGCGATGATGCGCCTTGTCTTCCTCGTCTTCTGGCTCTGCCTCGGTCTGCTGCCGGTCCCGGCGTCGGCGCAGTCGGGCGCAGCCATCCCGAATTTCTGGGATCCGCGCATCCGCCTCGACAAGCCCGAGCCGGGGCCGCCGCGCATCGTGCGCTTCCTCACCGATGACGACTACCCGCCTCTGCATTTCGCAGCGCCCGAGGGCGGGCTGACCGGCTTCTCGGTCGAGCTCGCGCGCGCCATCTGCGAGAAAATGGGCTGGACCTGCACGATCCAGGCCCGTCGCTTCGACACGCTGCTCGAGGCGCTGGCCGAATCGCGGGGCGACGTGCTCGCCGCGGCGGTCAATCTGACGCCTGCCCTGCGCAATCGCTTCGCCGCCAGCACGCTCTATTTCCGCAATACCGCCCGCTTCGTCACAGGGCGCGGCAACGCATCTGCCGATCTCGACCCCGTCACGCTGAACGGCAAGCGCGTCGCGGTCGTCGGCGGCAGCGCCCACCAGGCCTTTCTCGAACGCTACATACCCTTCGCCCAGCGTCGCGAGGCGGGGACGCTCGAAGCCGCCGCCGCGGCTCTGCGCAGCGGCGACGCCGAATTCCTCTTCGCCGACGGGGTGGCGCTGTCCCTGCTGCTCGCCTCGAACGCAGCGAGCGACCTCGCCTTCACCGGCGGCCCCTTCCTCGAAAGCGCCTATTTCGGCGAAGGCGTCGCCTACCTGCTGCGCAAGGACGATCCGGCCCTGAAGCGCGGCCTCGACTATGCGTTGCAGGCGCTGTGGGACGACGGCGCCTACGCCAGGCTGTATCTTCGCTTCTTCCCGGTCAGCCCGTTTTGAGAAAGCGCCCCTGCAGAGGAAACGGGCGCCTCGATCACCTCATCGACGACCTAAAGTTGCTGCCAATCGCTCCGGTCTGTGGCATGCTGATCGATGCAACGACGACGTGGCAGAGCCCGGATATCGATACATTGCCCCGCTAAAACCCGAAGTCTCACCACTACCGGCGGCCACCCATAACGAAAGGGTCAAGCTCACCGCCACATGGATCAATAATGTCGGCGTTGGCTGCGTGATTGCCGGGTTCCTAGCCCCGTCGCTCCAGGCCATGACCGCTGACACTCCCAAGCCATTTTGGGTGGTGGCAGCATTCGCAGGATGGTTTTTGATTGGTGCAATCTTAAATCTAGCAGGACGACAAGTTCTGAAAGGCCTCAAGCCATGAACGAATTTATCGGAATCCAGCTGCTGCAGGCGCTAATCGTTCTGCTTGGCAGCGGCGGCCTGCTCTGGTGGGTGAAGCACCGCTGAAGTCGCCGGGGAGCGCTTTCAATCATGCGCTTGTGCTCTCCGCATTGCTCAATTCACCCGCCAGCGCCTGCTTGGCGACGGCGGCCATCCAGCCGGCGCTTGCGGGCAGGATGGCGTCGTTGAAATCATAGCGGTCATTGTGCAGTTCGCCGCCGTCGCGGACCGGCCCGTTGCCGATCCAGACATAGGCGCCGGGCCGATGCTGCAGGAAGAAGGTGAAATCCTCGCCCGCCGTGCTCGGCCTGACGTCGCGGCGCACTTTGCCGCGGCGACCGCCACCTCCTCTTCGAGCTCGGTATTGACGGTGGCCAGCCCGCCGCGCACGAACGCGACCTCGGCCCGCATCTCGAAGGTCGCGGCGACGCCATCGGCGATGGCGCTGATGCGCTCCAGCACGCGGTCGCGGATTTCGGGCCGATAGGTGCGGAACGTGCCCTGGATCGAGACGGTGGTCGGGATCTGGTTGGGCGCCAGCCCGCCATTGATCATGCCGATCGACACCACCGCGCTGTCGAGCGGATCGACATTGCGCGAGACGATGGTCTGCAGCGCCACGATCAAGTGCCCCATGGCGACGATCGGGTCGCGCGTCAGATCGGGCTTGGCGGCGTGGCCGGCCGTGCCGTGCAGCGAGATCATGAAGCGCCCGGGCTCGGCCATGACCGGGCCGTGATGCACGGCGACCGTGCCGGCCTCGAGTCCAGGCCAGTTGTGGAAGCCGAAGACGCGCTCCATCGGGAAACGCTCGAACAGACCGTCGGCGATCATGGCCCGCGCCCCGGCCCCATTCTCCTCGGATGGCTGGAACAGCAGTTGCACCGTGCCGCTCCAGCTCTCGTCGGCGGCGAGCAGAGCGGCCGCGCCGAGCAGCGAAACGGTGTGCCCGTCATGGCCGCAGGCATGCATCACCTTCGGCGTGGTCGAG
>JBKBRD010000305.1:0-4193 GCA_046292405.1 Allobosea sp.
ATCGGGGAATGGCTGGTTTCGGCCCGTCCGATCCACCCCACCCTCGGACAGAGGCCTGGGGATGGTTCGGGCGTCGGTTCACAGCGTGTCGAGCGGCACTTTCAGGTAGCGCTTGCCGTTGTCGTCGGGCTGGGGCAACGCGCCGGCCTTCATGTTCACCTGCAGCGAGGGAATGATCAGCTTGGGCATGTCGAGCGTCGCGTCGCGCGCTTCGCGCATCTTGACGAACTCATCCTCACCGATGCCGTCACGGACATGGATATTGTGCGCCCGCTGTTCGGCGACCGTGGTCTCCCAGCGGATGTCGCGGCCGTTCGGGCCGTAATCATGGCACATGAACAGCCGCACCTCCGGCGGCAGCGCCAGCACGCGCCTGATCGAGCGATAGAGGGTGCGCGCATCGCCGCCGGGGAAATCGGCGCGGGCCGAGCCGCCATCGGGCATGAACAGCGTGTCGCCGACGAAGGCGGCATCGCCCACCACATGCGTCATGCAGGCCGGGGTGTGGCCGGGCGTATGCATGGCGAAGGCAGTCATGCCGCCGATGCTGTAGCTGTCGCCATCCTTGAACAGCCGGTCGAACTGGCTGCCGTCGCGCTGGAACTCGGTGCCCTCGTTGAAGACCTTGCCGAAGGTCTCCTGCACGATGGTGATGTTCTCGCCGATGCCGATCTTGCCGCCGAGCTTGCCCTGAATATAGGGCGCAGCCGACAGATGGTCGGCATGGACATGGGTCTCGATCAGCCATTCCAGCCTGAGCCCATGCGCCTGGATGAAGGCGATGATCTGGTCCGCCGATTCATAGGCGATGCGGCCTGCGGCGTAATCGATATCCATCACCGAATCGATCACCGCGCAGGCGTCCGAATGCGGATCCTTCACCACATAGCTGACCGTGTTGGTGTCCTTCTCGAAGAAGGCGGTGACCTCGGGCTTCACCGAGAGCTCGACCTTGCCGGGGATGATTGTCATGTCGATCTCCTTGTCGATGATCATCTGGCCGTCACGCGGCCGGTTGCAGGGCGCTTGCGGGGGTCGCCAGCCATTTGGCGGCGATCATCCCGACGAGCATGGCGGCGACGAAGATGAGCGAGGCGCTCGTTCCGAAGCCGAGCGCCGTCAGCGCCGGGCCGGGGCAGAAGCCCGCCAGCCCCCAGCCGACGCCGAAGATCGCGGGCCCGACCAGGATGCGCCGGTCGATCTCGGTCGCGGTCGGCAGGTTGAACTGCTTGCCGAAGACGGGCCGCGCCCGCTTCAACACCAGCTTGAAGCCGAGCCACGTCACGGCGATGCCGCCGATCATGACGAAAGCCAGGCTGGCGTCCCAGGTTCCGGCCGGGATGGCGGCGAGATCGAGGAAGTTCAACACCTTGGCCGGGTTCGACATGCCGGCGACGAGCAGGCCGGCGCCGAAGACCAGACCCGTCAGGAATTGCAGCAGGATCGACATGGCGACCTCACATCAAATGGCGCGTGACGAAGACGGTGACGATGGCGGTGGTCATGAAGACCAGCGTCGCGACCAGCGAGCGCAGCGACAGGCGCGACAACCCGCAAATGCCGTGGCCGGAGGTGCAGCCATTGCCCCAGACCGAGCCGAAGCCGACGAGCAGCCCGGCGGCCAGCAGCAGCGGCGCGCCCGCCTCGATCGTCTGCGCGGGCAGAGCCCCCGTCACCGCCGCATAGAGCAGCGGCGCGACGACGACCCCGGCGACCATCGCCAATCGGCCGGCGAAAGCGCCGTCGCCATGCGGCGGCAGCAACCGGGAGACGATGCCGGAAATGCCGGCGATCCGCCCCTCGAGCGCCATCAGCATCACGGCGGAGAGGCCGATGAGCCCCCCGCCGATCAGCGACTGGACCGGCGTGAACGCAGT
The DNA here is from genome assembly GCA_046292405.1 of Allobosea sp. Taxonomy (GTDB): domain Bacteria; phylum Pseudomonadota; class Alphaproteobacteria; order Rhizobiales; family Beijerinckiaceae; genus Allobosea. Next base: position 1,878 of record JBKBRD010000305.1, read on the forward strand.
TTCGACCATCTCAGCGCCCGGTCTCGCAGGTGCGGACGCCAAACAGCGTATAGGCCGGGCAGAAGCGGAACACCGCTGTGGCGAGCATGACCAGGCCGATCACCGGGACCGCATAGGCCCAGTTGCCCCAGCCGGCCAGCAAGGCCGCGCTCTGCGGCACGAAGGGAAAGACGACCAGCAGCAGCCCGACGACGAAGCGGATGGTGCGATCGATGGAACCGACATTGGCCATGGGATTGTCCTCCGGCGTGAAACGATGTATTTTATTACATTCAAAAATAACGATGTGTCAAGCCGAATGTCGCCACCGCTGGCTGAAATGAACGAGAGGGTCGAGGAGGTGTCGCGCCTTCTCGCGGAGATGGCGAACCCCCGCCGGTTGCTGGTTCTATGCAGCCTGGTCGAAGCGGAAAGAAGCGCTGGCGAGCTGGCCGCGCTGGTCGGCCTCAGCCCCGGCGCGCTCTCGCAGCATTTGCAGCGGCTGCGCGCGCTGGAGCTGGTTGCGACCCGCCGCGACGGCCAGACGATCCATTATCGCCTGGCCAGCGGCAAGGTGCGCGAGATCCTGGCGACGCTGCACAGGCTGTATTGCGCCCCGCAGGCTATGGCCGCGGAGTAGGGCGGCTCAGCGCCAGCTCGGCCGCCAGGCCAGGAAGGCGGCCTTGGTCTGCGCATCGGCCGGATAGAGCCCGAAAATGCCCTGCCCCGCCCTCACCCGCTCCGCCACGAAATCCTCATAGGCCGTCTGCTCATAGGCCTCGTCGGCAACCTCGTTGGCGAGATGCGCCGGCACGACGCAAACGCCCTCGCTGTCCCCGACCATGATGTCGCCCGGATAGACCGCCACATCGCCGCAGGCGATCGGCGCGTTGATGTCGAGCGCATGGTGACGGATCAGGTTGGTCGGCGCGCTCGGACGGTTGTGATAGGCGGGAAACCCCATGGCGGCGATTTCGGGGCTGTCGCGGAAGCCGCCGTCGCTGACGATGCCGGCGACGCCGCGCTGCTGCAGCCGCGAGACCAGAATGCCGCCGGCGGAGGCGGCCCGCGCATCCTTGCGGCTGTCGATCACCATGACATGGCCGGGCGGGCAATCCTCGACCGCGCGCCGCTGCGGATGCCCCGTGCCTTCGAAGGCGCCGAGATGGTCGAGATCCTCCCGCGCCGGGATGTAGCGCAGGGTGAACGCCTCGCCGACCATCGACTCGGCGAGCGGGCTCAGCGGCCGCACATCCTGGACGAAGACATTGCGGAAGCCGCGCTTGAACAGCGCCGTCGTCAGGGTCGCGGTCGAGACGCGCTTGAGCTTGCGGCGGCTCTCTTCGGTCAGGGTCGGGGTCATCTCGGCGTCGATCCTTTGGCGGCGTCGTCTGGCGCAGCGTCGCGGCTGCATTGGCGGGAGGCGCAACTTTCTACGCCGATCGGTTGCTTCGCTGCGCCCGCAAGGACGATGTCACCGTCATTGCGGGGCGCGGCGACGGCGAAGCAAACCAGCATCATGCCGGGGCGCTCCGCCGGAAACAGTCCTCATTCGATCTTCACATTGGCCTTCTGCGCCACATCGGCCCAGCGCTTCGTCTCGGCGGCGATATGGGCGGCGAAAGCCTCCTGCGTCGAGCCGACCGGGTCGACGCCGAGCTTCCTCAGCTGCTCGATCACGCCCGGCTCCTTCATGATCTCCTGAACCTCGCTCGACAGCTTCGCGACGATCTCCTTGGGCGTCCCCGACGGGGCGAAGAAGCCGTGCCAGGAGGTCGCCGCATAGCCTGGTATGAACTCGGCCAACGCCGGCAGATCCTTCGCGATCGCCAGCCGCTCCGGCGTCGCGGTCGCCAGCGCGCGCAGCTTGCCGGCTTCGACATGCGGCCAGGCGATGGTGATGTTGTCGAACGAGACCTGGATCTGCCCGGTCAGCAGATCCTGCGTCACCTGCCCGCTCGAGCGATAGGGCACATGCACCATATCGGTGCCGGTCGAGACCTTGAACAGCTCGGCCGCCATATGGGTCGAGGTTCCCGCGCCCGAGGAACCGAAGGAATATTTGCCCGGATTGGCCTTCAGCAGCGCCACCAGCTCCGGCACGGTTTTCGCCGGCAGATCGTTGTTGACCATCAGGATGTTGGGCACGCTCGCCACCTGCGAGATCGGCGCGAAATCCTTGATGTGGTCGAAGGGCATCTTCGCATAGACGCCCGGGTTGATCGCATGGGTCGAGACCGTGCCCATCGCCAGCGTCATGCCGTCCGGCGTCGCCCGCGCGACCGCGGCGACCCCGGTATTGCCGCCGGCGCCGGGCCGGTTCTCGACGATGAAGCG
>JBKBRD010000306.1:0-4192 GCA_046292405.1 Allobosea sp.
ATGCAATCGGCGCCCCAGGCGCGGGCCTCGTGCACCTGGTAGACGTCATAGAGAAAGTCCTTGCGCAGCGCCGGCAGGCCGGAGGCGTCGCGGGCCTGCGCCAGGAATTCGGGCCGACCCTGGAAGGAGGGCGCGTCGGTCAGCACGGACAGGCAAGCGGCCCCGCCCTGCGCATAGGCGGCGGCCAGGGCAGGCGGGTCGAAATCCGGCCGGATCAGACCCTTGGAGGGGCTGGCCTTCTTGATTTCGGCGATCAGCGCCGGCTTGCCCGCAGCATGCTTGGCCGCCAGCGCAGCCGCGAAACCGCGCGGCGCGGGAGCGGCGGCAGCGCGCCTCTCGATCTCGGCCTGGGGCACGGCCAGCTTTGCAGACGCGATCTCCTGGCGCTTATACGCCTCGATCTGCTTGAGAATATCGCTCATGGCAGCCTCATGCGTTGGAGCTGTCGACCAGCCGCGCCAGCGCCGACTTGGCCTTGCCGCTGTCGATGGCGGCAAAGGCCTGCGCCAGCCCGTCGGAGAGAGTCTGCGCCTTGCCGGCGACGAGAAGCGCCGCGGCGACGTTGAAGGCTGCGATATCGCGAAAGGCGGTTTTTCCCCCGTCGAGCACGGCCTGCAGCGCGGCGGCGTTCTGCGCCGGCTCGCCGCCGCGCAGATCCTCCGGCTTCGCCCGCGCCAGCCCGACATCCTCGGGGCTGATCGTGAAGCTCTCGATCCTGCCGTTTTCGAGCGAGACGACGCGGGTCGGGCCGGTGGTGGTGATTTCATCCAGCCCGTCCGAGCCATGCACGGCCCAGATCCGGGTCGAGCCGAGGCTCGCCAGCACCGTCGCCATCGGTTCGAGCCAGCTTTCCGAGAAGGCGCCGACGAGCTGGCGGGTGACGCCGGCAGGGTTCGAGAGCGGGCCGAGCAGGTTGAAGATCGTGCGGGTGCCGAGCTCCGTGCGCACCGGCGCGACATGGCGCATCGAGGCGTGATGCGTCGGCGCGAACATGAAGCCGACGCCGGCCTGCGCGATGCAGCGCGTGGTCGCGGCCGGATCGAGCCCGACCTTGACGCCCAGCGCCATCAGCACGTCGGCCGCGCCCGATTTCGAGGAGGCGGCGCGGTTGCCATGCTTGGCGACGGGCACGCCGCAGGCGGCGGTGACGATCGCGGCCAGCGTCGAGACATTGTAGGAGCCGGAATTGTCGCCGCCGGTGCCGACGATGTCGATGGCGTCAGGCGGCGCGCTGACCCGCAGCATCTTGCCGCGCATTGCGCCGACCGCGCCGGCGATTTCCTCGGTGGTTTCGCCGCGCACCCGCAGCGCCATCAGGAAGGCGGCGGCCTGGGCGTTGGTGACCCCGCCTGAGAGAATCGTGTCGAAGGCGTCTCGCGCCTCCTCGCGCGACAGCGAGGCGCCGGTCGCGACCTTGGCGATGAAGGGTTTGAAATCGTCCATGGGAACTCTGTCGGATCAGGCGGGCTGGAACGGGCGTGCGGCGTCGCGTTGGCGCGGCCATCGCTCGGCCATGGCGAGGAAATTGCCCAGGATGGTGGCCCCATGCTCCGAGGCGATGCTTTCGGGATGAAACTGCACCCCATGCACCGGCAGCTCGCGATGCGACAGCGCCATGATCTGGCCGTCCGCCGTCGTCGCCTCGATGGTCAGCGCCTCCGGCAAGGTCTCGCGCGCGACGATCAGCGAGTGATAGCGAGTCGCCTGGATCGGTCCGTTGACGCCATGGAACAGGCCGCGCGCCTTGTGATCGATCGTCGAGATCTTGCCGTGCATCGGCAGCGGGGCGCGCACGACATCGCCGCCGAAAGCCTGGCCGATCGTCTGCAGGCCGAGGCAGACGCCGAAGATCGGCTTTTCGCCTGCGCCTTCGCGCACGAGATCGAGGCAGATGCCGGCCTCGTTGGGGGTGCAGGGGCCCGGCGACAGCACGATCGCCTCATGCGGGCCGGCAAGCGCCTCTTCGACCGTGACGGCGTCATTGCGCACGACATCGACCTCGGCGCCCAGCCCGCCGATGAGGTGGACGAGGTTCCAGGTGAAGCTGTCGTAATTGTCGATCAGCAGGACGCGCATGGGTTCAGCCGTGAATTCGGGCAAGAGGTCATGCACGGTCGGAGGCGGGGCGGTCAAGTTGGCCCGCGCGCCGCGGAGGCTCCGGCGCCCTCTCGACCGACCTACGAGACGCGCCTGCTGCGGGTGCTCACGATGAGGCTCGTGGATTGGACCGGCCGGAAAACGACGCCCTCAGCCCTCATCCTGAGGAGGCCCGAAGGGCCGTCTCGAAGGATGGTCCAGCTGTCACCGGAGCCTCCTGGAGCATCCTTCGAGACGCGCCTGCGGCGCTCCTCAGGATGAGGGCTGGTCGGTTGGCGGCGCTACTGCCCACGACCGGCGCGGGCGGCGAAGCGGATCGCCTCTTCCGCCGCCTTGAACAGCGCCTTGGCCTTGTTGACGCATTCCATCTGCTCCGACGCCGGATTGGAATCGTAGACGATGCCGGCGCCGGCCTGGACATGCATGCGGCCGTCCTTGACCACCGCCGTGCGCAGCACGATGCAGGTGTCCATCTCGCCATTGGCGCCGAAATAGCCGATGCAGCCGCCATAGGCGCCGCGCGCATCATGTTCGAGCTCGTCGATGATCTCCATCGCCCGCACCTTCGGCGCGCCGGAGACCGTGCCGGCGGGGAAGCCAGCCGACAGAGCGGCGAGCGCGTCATGGCGCGGGTCGATCTCGCCCTCGACATTCGAGACGATGTGCATCACCTGGCTGTAGCGCTCGATGAAGAAGGAATCGGTGACCCTGACCGTGCCGATCTTCGCGACGCGGCCGACATCGTTGCGGCCGAGGTCGAGCAGCATGAGATGCTCGGCGCGCTCCTTGGGATCGGCCAGGAGCTCGCTCGCCAACGCCTCGTCCTGCGCCGCTGTGTCGCCGCGGCGGCGGGTCCCGGCGATGGGGCGGATGGTGACTGTGTCGTCCCGCAAGCGGACCAGAATTTCCGGGCTGGAGCAGACGATCTGGAACTCCGAAAAGTCGAGATAGCACAGGAAGGGCGCGGGATTGACGCGCCGCAACGCGCGATAGAGCGCGAAAGGCGGCAGGGCGAAGGGCGCCTCGAAACGCTGCGACAGCACCACCTGGAAGATGTCGCCGGCGCGGATATAGTCCTGTGCGGCGGCGACCATCGCATGGAACTCGGCTTCCGTCGTATTCGAGACGATGGCCGGCTCGGGCAGGGCGGCGATGTCGATCGCCGCATCGCCGGGCAGGGGGCCTTCCAGCGCCATCACAGCAGCATCGAGCCGCTCCTGCGCCCGCTCATGGGCGGCGCGGGCGGCCACGCCCGGCAGCTTCCGGACCGGCGAGACGAGGTGGATCTCGTCCTTCACCGAATCGAACACCACCATCAGCCTGGGCCTGATCAGGATCGCGTCGGGCACGCCGGTCCCGGTCTCCTTCGGCTCCGGCAGGCGCTCCATCAGCCTGACCATGTCGTAGCCGAGATAGCCGAAAACGCCGGCGGCCATCGGCGGCAGCCCGCCAGGCGCATCCGGTATGGCGCTCTCGGCCAGCAAGGCGCGCAGGCTCTCGAATGCCGGGCGCGGATCGGGCAGGAAGGCTTCGCCCAGCGCCGGGCGGCAGAGCGAGGCCTGGCCGTGATGGCAGCGCCAGATCAAATCCGGCTCCAGCCCGATCATCGAGTAGCGGCCGCGCACTGCGCCGCCCTCGACCGATTCCAGCAGGAAGGCCGGCCCTTGGGTGGCGTGGCGCAGCTTCAGAAAGGCTGCGACCGGCGTCTCGCAATCGCCGACGAGGCTGCGCGTCAGCAATTGCACCACGCCCGCCTCATAAGCGGCCGAGAAGGCGGCGAGGTCGGATGCGCCTTCCATCTCAGTTCTGGGCGCCGCCGGTCGCATTGCGGAAGGCGGTCTCGTTGATGCTCACACCGAGATCGGCCTGCCGCTTGGCGATGAACTGCGCCAGGATGTCCTCGCTGACGCTGCTGCCGAGCGCGCGCGCGAAATTCTCCGCCTCCTGCGTCGTCGTGACATAGGGAGCCACGGTCGCCGCATCGACCTTGAACAGCAGGCGTTCGCCGTTTGCGCCGGCCGCCGCGCCGGCCTTGCCGACGACCGTGCCGAAGACCAGGCTGATGACGTTGGCCGGCAGTTCCGGGCGCTGGTCC